>NZ_CAJPOU010000018.1 GCF_905372335.1 Streptococcus sp. A12 | reverse complement strand
GACAAGCATTAAAATAATAAATAAGGTAACAAAAACCATACCATACTCCTTCTATTATAAAGAGAGAGTGGGACAGAAATCGGTAATTCGTTAGAATTCGATTTCATCGTCCCACCTCCGCACAGTTGAGTAGAGCTGTAAAAGCTGATGAAATCAGTGTAGTAGAGCCCACTCAACCACTGCGTCTTTCTCAACAATCCAAAAATAATTGAGAGGCTAGGACTTTTGTCCCAGCCTCTTAAAATCTAGTTTCTATCGTCTACTACAATTGATCTAGAAGCAATCTTAGACAGCAGAATGACACCTATTCAAAGTGTTCCTCTTCTTCTTTTTCAGCAGCTTCTTCTCTCTTTTGACGAGAATACTCTCTGATCATCAATCCAGTAGCAATATTTGTTAGAAGCAAAATAACAAGTAGATAGGCCCATATTGGCGTAGTTGACAAGACACTCGATTGATTAGTCTTTTCAGTTACAATTGGTTTTGCCAAGAAGTTAAGAACTGCTTGGTTATCTGTTCCATTTGATCGAGCATTTGAAAGTACACCTTGGAAGTTTTTATTAAATTCCGTGCTCTCTTCAATATTCTTGCTCTGATTCTTTATGAGCATTTCTGTTTGTTGATGGACTTGCTTCACTTCTTCTTGAATTTTTTTAGACTGTTCTGATAAAGAGTTAAATTGTGTTTCCATAGAACCGATTACACTTCCATTTGAGTTAATCGTTTCAGATGTGTTTTTGGTACTTGATGCAAGTCTGGTAACAATATCAAGCAAACCGTCACTACTTTCATCAGTTGTATAGATCTTATTAGTTGCTAAGCCATCCCCTGAATTTGTTGCAGAAATTTCTATGAGTTCTGGACCATTTTTCTGCCATTCTTCATATTCTTGTTTTAGCTTAGCACTTGCCGCTTGATACCATTTAGTTAGATCTTTGATACTGGCTGTAAAGTAATTATTTGGAAGTTCAGCACCTTGAAGTTGCGGAAGGGAATCTATCTGTGCTTGAAGCTGGTTTATCTGCCTACTCAACTTAACATATAAGTCAATTCCTGATTTCCGATATTGATCAACATCTTTTTGTTGTAATTTATCGGCCACAGAAGTTGCCGAAATATTTCCATACATCTTAGCAATAGAGTCACCTGCAGGATTAGCAACATCAACAGCATAGGACGAGGATGGACTACCATAGATATTTTTAACGGTCGTTGCCGCCGTATCGATTCGAGAAAGTTGCTCAAAAACAGTAGATAAATCACTCTGAATCAAAGCTTCACTACCCTTATTCTTGTCATAGAAGAAGCTGTACTGCATAGGTATCTTCTCACTACCAACCTGAAGATCGAACGAGATCGTGTTTAGACCATAATCAGGAGTATACTGGATTTGTAGTTGAATAGGGGTTGGATCTGAAATGGTCGCTGTACTTGGAACTACCGTAGCTGACTTAGCTCCATGAACTTGAACATTTGCAACACTAATTGGAGTAGCGTTGTATTTATTTGTTCCACTTTTCTCAGTTGTTACTTCTGGATAGACATTATCCAATGTCACTGTTTTTGAGTCAGCTGATGGTAATACATCATTAGCAACTGTTATAAATGTATAACCTGGCATTGACCCTGTAGTCGAACCTTTCACGCTAGCGTACTGTGTCAATAAGTTTAATTTAGAATTATATGAAGCGATTTGTGCGTCTGTTAAAGCACCTAGTTCCTTAAGTTTAGTAAATAGACTAGCGTAGTCAGCTGGGTTTACACTAATGGAGGCAATGGTGCTATTGACTTGATTGTCATAGTCTCCAGGCAATCGATCTGAGCTTGATAAAGTCGAAACTACCTGTTTAGCTAATGCTTCTCTTACACTATTTGTATCTACACCAGCACTGACAGCTTTCGTAATATCAGACTCATTATCTCCCAAAGTAGAGGTGTCTACAATTGTTCCATCAAAGTAGTTTTGAGAAATCTGCGTACGAGAACCCTCTAGAGACGTCTTTAACGCTGTTAATTCTGTCTGAGTTTGAGTAACTTGCGTTTGGAAACCAGTAATTCTTTGATTGTAGTTATCAATACGCTGAGATAATTGTACTAAATAAGATGGTGGGATATTTGGATCCGTCGGTATCTCAGTATTTCCAAAAATATTTAAAGAATCATTTGTACTATTGTATAAGTTTTGATACAAATTGTTATCTTTGTCATACTGATTCTTAGCAGAATTGCCTGCAACTTGGGCATTATGATTAGCAACTTGTGATTGCACTGCTTTATATTTTGAAATCGAATCAGTCTGGCCAAGCAGAGATTCTGCATTTGCTTTTAATAAATCCGTAGTCGAGGTTTTAAAATTTAATACAGACTGTTCGAAAGATCTATTAGAAGATTGAACACTCTCCGCAATTGAAGGAATCGTATCTAAGGATTTTATACTTTGATCAGCTGGCTGTAAGATTGACGTAGTCAAAGAGTTATAGATATTTGACTCATCACCAACAATAGTATTCATCTGAATTTTAGCATCATCAAGATTATTAATGACACTTGTAAAGTACAAACGAATGGTTTCCTGGTTTAGGCTGTTAACGTATTCTCCTACTTGCTGAGCCATTTCAAGCGACTGTTCTTTTTTGACAGATTCTTTTACTTTATAGGTGATTTTAGCCTTTTCAGGATTAAAACTAGACAGCTGTAAGACATTATGTGAGAAGTCTTTTGGAATATAAATAATTGCCTCTAGCGAATTATCTTTATATTGACTCTCCGCTTGGTCCCTAGACATGACTTTCCAACTAGTTTTTCCACTTTCATCTTTTGCTAACAATTTTGTAAAATCTTCACCAAAATTGTAGGAAACATTGTTTAGTTGGTCCCCTTCGTCCTGGTTTACAATCCCAATACGAAGGTGTGTCTTTTCCTTACTTCCAAGAACAAATGATAGTTTATCTGACTGTGCCATATAGGCAAGAATAGCAACCGTCATCACCAAACATAAAATAATCAACCCTTTTCCAAGTAAGTATTTTTTAATTTTATTTATACTCATTATGGCTTTTTCTCCTAAAATGATTTTACCTTATCATCAAAAAATATAAATGATGCTATTCCCCACAAGCAGTAGAAACAAAATCGCTTGTAGAGTTTCTTCTATTATATCACATTCAGAAAATCTTATAGAAACTTTCTGTATCTACTTGTCTTGTGGTATTCTCAGACGGTACACATCCCTACCAATAAATAGCTGAGTCTCATTGAGTTCCACCAATGGTTCATTGTATTTAGTACGACCAGGAACCACTTTTTGCTCATTAAAGGTGGTACCAAAAGTTCCCATTGGGACATTTTGTCGTAATCTCTTGAAGAATGGTGTAAATTTAGTAACGATACCACTTTGGTAACCATGGAAAATCAAATGAATGTTTACCGCTGATGATTTTGTAAATAAAGTATTGACATCTTTATCCGTCAGCATAATCTTGTCGCCAGTTAAGTTAATATCAGGCAGATAAACAAACATCGGTTGTTCTCTACGCATACCTGATTGAATAATTCCTAATAGCTCATTAAGGAATTGACCCATCGTAGCTTCCTCAATGATAGTATCAAAGTAGTCATTCATTCCAGTAAATCGTCCGTCGGTGTCTACCACTACGCGATTGACTTTTCCAGAAAAGGCTGAAAACGCAGATAATAGCGTCCGCTCCAGACTATACGTCTGAGAAGGTGTATCGTCCATCAACAGGATAAAGTCATAATTCATTGGTTCGATCGAGCGAAGCAATGTTGTTTCTTTATCATAACCAATTGGAATATTGAATAATTGACGTTCACTATGAACAGCAGGATCGTCTTCAAATGTTTCAAACGTGATTTCATTTGCAAGCATCGGAACAGCTTCTGGTCGAGGTCCATCCCATGCTTGATCCATTGATTCAATAGCAGTTTCAAGACTTTGCAATCGTTCAAGATTTGAACCACCCTCAGTTGCAAGATAAACTTGGAATCGAATTGGTTCATCAAATCGAATCTGACCACGACCAGGGATTACTTGATCAGCAAGAGCATCAAAGCCAATCAAATCTTTCTTGGAATCCTTATCTACCAAGTATAAGACAAATTGAGTAGCAAAGTTGCTTCGCATACTTAACTTCATTGTCGTATTCCGAAGGACTGTGACAATCAAATAAATTCCTAAGCTTGCCCCTTCTCGAAGCACCTGATGGAAAGCTGACTCAATAGAGCTTTCCAAAGGATGATCACGAACGGTATCATATGAATCTACAATATTTAAAATAAATGGTAAAGACTGACCAGTCTTTTGCTCATATTGTTCAATGGAAGTGACGCCATATTCAGCCAATAGATCTCGACGTTTTTGGATTTCCTTCTGTAAAGCCTTCAAGAACTTCAATAATTTTTCTGAATCATCTAAATTGACGATATCCGCTACATGTGGCAATCCTTTCAACGGGAATAGCCCATTGGTTCCAAAATCAAATAAATTGAAATGCATCTGAGCTGGACTATTCAATCGAGCGAAGTTCATGACTAGCGTTTGAAGCGCTTGAGATTTACCAAATCCTGGTGAAGCATAAATGATACTATGACTGAATTCTTCCAGATCAAACTCTAACACATGTTGCGCTTGCTCTGAAGGTACATCCATTAGAGCAAAAGGAGCCTTATGGAGTTTATGTTCTGTCCATTTTGGAACTAAAAGTGGTGAGGTAATCTCATCTTTAAGAGGAGGTAACCACGGTTTTGTTGGCATACGAAGGTCGATACTCTTTGCATATTGTGCGATATACTCAACAACTGCATCAAGTTCCGTTTCGTCAGCATTAGGATCAATACTTACAGTTTCTTCTTCTAAGTAAGAGAGATCTGTCGTTGCAAGTTCATATTGTCCCAGCTCATTGATCAACCAAATTCGATTATCAACTTCTTCTGTTCGTGATTTCACTGTAGGTGCATAGCGCGCACCACTCCAAGCTGATTGGAATAGCTCATAAATTTCGTTATTGCCGACTTGTAAATAGGCACGACCTGGCTGAGTAATACTTGCAGCATCTGGAGTTTTGATAATTTCATTTGAATCAGCTTTTTCCGCAACTTTCAATGCTAATTTAAAACGAGAGTTAGACCAGATTTGGTCATTGACAACCCCAGAAGGTTTTTGAGTAGCAAGAATCAAGTGAATTCCCAAAGAACGTCCAATACGTGCCGCTGATACCAGCTCCGTCATAAATTCCGGTTCATTTTGCTTTAACTCAGCGAATTCATCCGAGATCAGGAATAGATGAGGCAGTGGCTCTGTAGGGAAGTCTCCCTCGGATCCTGAACGTCCCTCTTTGTATAATTTGGTATAGCCATTAATATGGTTGACTCCATATCTTCCAAATAGACGTTGACGTTTTTGCAACTCAGCTCTAATTGAAGCCAGGGCACGTTGAATCCCTGCTCCATCTAAGTTCGTGATGACACCCAATAGATGCGGTAAATCTTTAAATAAGTTTGCCATCCCCCCACCTTTAAAGTCAATTGGAAGGAAGCCAATATCTTCTGGACTAAAATTCAATGCTAACGACAGCATATAAGACTGCAGAATTTCAGACTTACCTGATCCCGTTGTACCCGCCACAAGACCATGGGGCCCATGAGCACGTTCATGCAAGTTTAATTGGACAATATCATCCTTACCACGTACTCCAAGTGGAACTGCCAAGCTCTTAGACGTATCACCATTGACCCATCGACTGGCAATATTCAAATCATAAACATGTTCTACATTATAAAGCTCGAAGAAAGTAATTGCATCAGGGAGCGCATTCTTCTGCGTTTCCTCATGAATAAGGTTGCTTAGATGACGAATAGCTGGCTCGTAATCAATATTCATAGGGTAGGGAGTGAAATCTTGATTAACATATAGCCCCCTGTTATTGATTAATGTAGCGGTATCTCCATTTTTCAAATCAATTAGTGTGGTAACCGTCTCCGGTAATTGACGCCGACTTTCTTTAACCCAAATAACTGTCACCCCAAAGGAAGACAAGTCCGGCCTTGAAAGGCTCTCATTAATCGCATGTCCAGATAACAATCGATCATCTGAAATGACAATTACGATTTGAGGCAAAAAGGTCCTCTTCTTTTGGTCAGCTTCTTGAAAACGAGACTGCAGTACTTGATACAGACTTGTCAGCACAGCATCCTTTGTCCGATCATCATGAACAAATCCACGAACATTAATCATTGGTAATAGAAAATGAGGTAAAAATCTCCATTTCTTCCAAATTTGATCATAATCTTCTTGGGAGCTCAAATTAACAAAGATCACATCATGATAAGAGTGAAAAGCAGCAATTTGCAACAAAATTTGCTGAATGAACAACTGCCCCATATCGTGTTTAGCCACAAGTCCGACAATATTTTCAGCCAGTGTAGTGGTGACAGGAACTCCCTTTTGTTTCTCATAGGTCTTTAATAAATCTTGAGAAAATATAGTTAATTTATCTTTGGTTAAATAGTCCGTTTGATAATCAATTTGAAGCTGGCTATCCATCTCACCCAATCCTAGTGAAACCGTCATGAAATCTTCATTGAAAGGCAAGCGTTCATAAAGACGTTCATCGTAATGCTTGATCATTTCAATCAACGTTTCTATATTCGGTTGCTGATAAAAAAGGATTTTCTTCTCTTCTGCATAGTGTTTTTGCAGAGTAGATACTTGCTTCAATAAGTACGACTCATAATCTTCAACCCTTGAAATCTTCTTTTGTTTGTACTCTTTCTTATCAGAAAAATAGCTTGTAATGGAGAAAGCCGCGGTAAGGATACTCATCCCCCCCATGCTCAGCATCATAATAGCATTTCTTCCCATTAAAACTACTACTAATCCAGAAAGAGCTACCATCCCAATAGGAGGAACGATTGCTCGCCAAATCGCATTTTTGGGTTTTGTCGGTGGATTCTTGGGCTTTTCAATTCTCTGTCTCTTATCGTAGATAGTAGGTAGCACACGCGGACTCCGCCGATAAACTGGGAAATTGGCAGGATAGATAGAGCTTTTAGCTTTTAATAATACGGTTTGGCTGTTAAAATGTGGTTTTTCCACAAATGAGGAAATTTTCCACTGATCCTCTAAAAATTCTACAAGGTAGTTCTCGACAAAAAGACTATCCCCTTGTTTAAAATCAGCAATCACATCAGCAGTACCCAATTGGTCATTTAGATAGAAAACATTGCCATTTGGATAGACGTACACTTTACCGTTGGAAAATAGGACATAGGTATTTGATTGAATTTTGAGATCTGACTCTTTCTCTTTTGAGATGACAAAATCCTCAGCCGGAGGCGACATATAACTGACAAAAATATTCTGCCCTTCGTCCAGTACATAGACCGTCTTCGTTCCAATGATGTTTTTCCCCGTAGCTAACTCCTGTCCATTAGAGTATATCTTACCATTCTTTACGTTGAAAGAAAGTCCTTGGTCTTCAGCACTGTCTCCCTCTGTAAAAGTGAGCAAAGAAAATCTATCACCAAATATAACTACTTTGATTTGATCCAACATACCACTAGCTGTCGGATCCTTTTCTGTATTGTTAAATAATTTATTATTTTCCCTACTCATCTTTTTCGTTACCCACTTTTACCCCTAGTTTTTTAGAGAGCTCTTCAATTTCCTTACGATATTCACTCAATTTCTTTTGTTTGTCCGCACCCTTCATGTTTTTATCCTCACGGGTCTGTTCATACAAATTCGTATAGGCATGGAGGGTCAACTGATCATCTCCAATATTCTGAGCTAAATCGAGAGATTTTTTATAGTCTCCCCTTCCAAGATAGATCCAATAATCTAACAGATTCTCTTCGCTAGATGGAGTAATTGTATTCAAAACACTTGATTTCTGCTCCTCAGATAAGTCATCTAAGTGAACGTAGGAAGAGGCTAAAACATATTTCGCTTCCTTCCCTAAGCGATTCACCTTGAATTCTTGTAATTCATCGGCCACATCATCATAGTGTTTAGAGATAAACTGACTCTGTGCACTGACAGTTGCTTTCTGAACAGGAATAGACCAAAAATAAAAATATGCTGCGAAAGCGCCTAACGTAATCGTCGCTACAGAAAAAATTCCCATTCCAATGGAAAAAATACGCCAATTTCTTTTTGAGACTACGATCTTGGTCTTCTTTTCTTCTTGATAGGCCTTGTCATACGCTTCATTGATATATTTTACAACTTCATCATATGTCTTACAGGCGATGATATCTTGTACTAGTGAGTCACTAATAGCCGAGATACCATTCACCAAAAGCTCAAAATCAAGCTTTGGTCGAAGAATAGAGACAACCAGAGCTTTGTAGTTCATCAAGAAAGTCTCTGAAGTATAGGGAATTGGATTCATAATTCCTTCTAAACCATAATGAAGAATTTTGATGACACTTCCTTGTAAAAAGATATTTTTTGGATGAATGTAAGGAACCTTAAAGCTATGCTCAGAAAAAGTGATTGACTCCATCTTTTGAGCCAATTCCAAACGTTTGACCTCGGTCATTTCTTCAGCGATAAGATCTTTCAGACTATAGGAAAAGTTTGGCTTATCATACAATAGAGTTAAGAAACCATTCTCTTCTAATGTCACTGTCGCATCCAAATAGTTTTCAATAGTTGCTAGTTTTTGTCTAGAAAAATGGCTTGGTGCCAAAACGACCTTAACCTTTTCCTTACTATGTTTAATATCAATTTTGTCAGTCATTTATGATTACCTCCAGCACGTCTCCATTTCCTAACGGATACTCCTTCAACGCTCTATGTTGCTCTATCCGCAATAGCTTTCCTTGAACATCTAAATACCAATTGCTTTGACGAAGAGACAATAGCTTATCTAGATCATTTGAACACATTAACTCCTTGACTTCTTGTAAAGATAAGGTCTTAGAAAATCGAATATCTATTTCCTTATCCTTATATCTAATCGTTGCGTTTAAATAGTCTTCCCCCATGAAAAATCCTTCCTAAATAAATGCCACTTAATAGCATTGCCACAATAAACAAGACTATACCAAGAATTGACCAGATCATCGTTGTTCCCGATTCTTGTCTATCTACCTTGATATTATCAGCAACCTGGTAATTTTGAAATAGAGTCTGACGATAGGCTTTCGTATCTACCCCATCTCCGCTCGACACTTCCCTCTTGCTGAAATTTGATTGATTAGCAATTTTAATGATTTCTTGTGCGTTTGTCTTATTTTTTGTCGCCTCTTGCTCTATTCGATCCATGAACAAGTTCGGAGCGTACATGTGCTCAATCTCATTACCTTGAGAACGCTGCTTCTTCTGCGTCACTGAGTCTGTTTTTAATTCCAGCTCACCATCTTTAGCATGAACAGTACTTCCTGAATAAAATAACAGCATCAGTAGCAAAAACAATTGACTGACTTTTTTCAACACTTCATCTCTGCTTTCTATATTAAAAAAATAGTGAATTTCCAGATTTAAAAAGGTGACCACTACTCACCAAAAATGATAAATACTATCAAAATATCTATAGAATCCAACTATTTTAGTTTATCACGAATTATCGTAATATTCAAACGTATTGTTAGGCTTGTTTGAATACAAATTTTAATGAATAGAAACTATCCGTCTGACAAGTATATCTCCTAAAGACCACTAACTACACCATCTTCATCGAGTTAATAAACAGCCTTATTTTTACCATCCCTTAGCAAATACTTTATTATAGTCTCAGAAACTTTAAAATCGCTATAAATGAAAAACCGCTTTTATTTAAGCGATTTTTCATTTATAGCGATTCATAATTGAGATTACTAAACTTAATCCTCAACTTTCATTTTCGGTATATCCAAACCTTTTTCCCAGTCTTCATAGACTTCCATATACCGAATTTCTTCTTCATCTTCAAAACCTCTGAAGACAACTTTTTCAATACTTTCATGGTTAAAAAACGCCGCATCTTCGGGGTTAATTCCTCTAGGATATACAACTCCTACGTAGTCTGAATAGACATTGGTTCCTTCTTGCTCTAAAACGGCACCTCGACCAACAACCATCACTTTAACAGTGCCACCTTCCAAATAAACAATACTTCCTAATGGCAATAATTTTTCACTCATATTTTTACACCTTTCTATTACTTATTTTCTACTAACTGACCACTTTTGACCAACTTTTTATAATAGGATTTACTGTACCATTCGCGGTCACTAATCTCCAAATATTCTTTGTATTCCATCGGATACTTATGGATATAGTAGGCTTGCACAATGTGGACATTAATGAGAAATGCTACTAAATAAGCGTAGATAACAAAGCTAACGGTCAGCAAAGGGCTTAAAAGATAAGAATACCACAAAATCGGTAGCTTATTTACCAAATGATAAACTAGTGATATTGGAAAAAGAAGGACCATTATTCCTAGGGCAATCAACAAGACTTTCTTCAGAAGTTCCTTTTCATCTTCATCATTCAATCGTCGTTTCAAATTCTGGATTTTATTAACAATTATCCAGATAAAGAGAGCGATTCCTACTATCAGCTGAAGCCAGAATCCCAGCAGAGTGTTGGCATCGTAGGCCACAGCACTTGCTAAGTAGAAGACTGCTAAAAACGCAGAAGATACCCATGGAAAATAGAGAGGGAAATAGGTAAAGACCTGACTGCTCAAGCGCTTCTTAGGCCAAAAAACAGGAATAGAAGCAAATAGATAAGTTAAGTAGAATAGCAGACTAATAGGTTTTAGAAATGCTGCCATAGATCGGATCAAGGCAGTTGAAGCAGAAGATATATAATATACTTCACCTTCTAAACCAATACTACTTGGCATAGCAATTGTTATAAAATATCCTATAATACCAAAAAAGATAAACATACAAAAACCAACTGTAAAGAGGCGATTTAGTAGGCTCATATGGATAGGATTTGGCATCCCTGCTGTCAATGAATACTTCCCACTGGTTACAATTTTCTTACTGTCTTCAAAATCAGCACCAAATATACTTACTCTCTTCATTGTTTAGCCTCCAAACCATGACGTAACAGTCTTCCATCCACTAGTAAGAGCTTTACCAACATTTTTCGCTGTCTTAACTGCCCCATCATAAGCATCAAATGCAAGATTCTCGACACCTTTGTAAAATTCATCCTTTCCATTTGGATTAACTACACCTGCAATCCCGTTAACAGTTCCGAACAGGAAACCAACTCCTGCTCCAATTGGACCAAACTTTGCTCCAACAGCTGTTGCTTCCAATGGACCAGCATTCTTCATAGTTTCTATACCCGCATGGAGGACAGACTTACCAACACTCTTATAAGCACGACTCCCTTTATCATTATAGGCGCTGATTCCATGATAACCAGCTTCAGCTGCCATTAAAGTCCAACCAGCAAAGTTGAGCCCTTTCCCAACTATCTTAATGCCATTTTTGAGGGGACCATCAACCATATCAACTGTATCTTTGATCTTGCTCACATACTTCCATGCCTTAGACTCAGTAATTGAGGTCATCACAGATCTAAATTTATTTCCTAATCTTGAATGGTAGAGCACATCCCAAAGTGTTCGACCATCCTTACTATATTTCTGCCATAATTGGTTTAGGCCATCAAAGCCTGCTCTCTCCATGCTTTGATGAGAACTATGACTTCTTGCGCCTTTTACCAATAAATCATAGTAGCCCTCTAACAAATCCATACCATTGGACAAGCGATTTTTATTTTCATTCTCTGATATTTCCCCTGCTGTTTTTTTCACAAAAAATAAACCATCAACAGTTTTTGATATTAAATTCAACATTTTTACTGGAGTTGAATTACTTACAGAATCTTGAATTTGATTGACAGCATTCAAAAAGTCATCTTCGTAGTAAAATGCCTTAGCTTCTTTTGATGTGAAAGAAGTTTTGCCTGCAACTGCTAAACCTCCCAAAGTAGTCATCTGAATCTGCAATAATTTACTGTAGTCATCACCACGCTTCCAACCATTGAAGCTTTCCATATTTGTTTTGGTATCCGTTAGAATGGTTTTACCTTCTGATAAGGGGGTTGTAATAGTACTAGCATCTGGATTAGTTAGGCTAATAATGTCAGAGATTGAGTCATAAATACTAGCTGTTTGTCCATCTACAGTAGAAATACTGGTCTCAATACTTGAAAAACCATCTAAGATTCCTTGTAAGTAGTCTGTATCAATAATTGCATCTGCCGCAGTTTCGGATACTGTCGTCTGAAACTGTTCAATCGTTTTGTCGTATTGAGCAGAGAGAAGAGTCATAGCGTTAGAGAAATTCGTCATCAGCGGAATTTGATGATTGCTAATCTTAGCATTAATTGCTGATTTGACATCTCCTTTAAGACTTTCCGAATTGACCAGATTCACAAATGAGGACTTTGCTGTTTCGATTTGATTTGAAAGTGATGTTTGTGAGGTAGACAAGGACGTCTTTTGGTTCTGAACCTCTGTCATATCAATTTTCATCGATTTCTCCTTCGGTACTATGTGTCAGGGAAAGAATATTATGTTGGAAATAATCCTTTCGAAATTGCTGATCAACATAGTCTTGATCAAACGTATCGCTGTACCCTTTATGAATAACCTGAGAAATTAAATAACTTGGAATAAACAATGGTTCCACATCTAATCTCATACCATAGGGATAAATACTCACCATATAATCTATATATTCCTTATCATCTGGTTCAGGGATAATCCTACGCCCCATGATTGTTGCCATAAAGGGAACTTTTGCATCCTCCATGGCAGAAACTAACCCTTGAGGAAGTAAGTCGCGATCCAACTCTACCAAACTTCCTAAAGGAAGAACTGGGGCCAGAAGCAAGTCCGTATAGGATAGCCAAAGCATAAAGTCTTTCATTGGTAGTTTGACTTCCGAGTCCAAATACGTCAAGCATGCTATTGAACTGTCCCAGTCAAACTCCATCTCAACGGATGTCCCAAGCAAACTACTGTAACTATACAGAGACTCTTTCTTAAAAATTACCAGTTGGAGTTTACGAAAAGCATCAGCTTGACCGACTAAGGAATAGCCAACTTGTTCTAGGACAGCTTGATCATCCTCACTAATTTCTAATTGATGCAAGGCCGTTTTGTATAAATTACTCATCTCATTCATTTATCTAGTTCCTTTCCGGTAACTTTCTTATTTAGCATTTGCCTGATTTTTGTCATCTGTCACTTTGTTTTCAGCAGCTTGATTCATATGTGTGACATCATCAGTAGTAAATGTTTTAAGAGCACCAATTACTTCGTTAAATGATTTAATATCATCATTAAAAGATGTAAAAGGCGTCATCGTTGTAGTTGCAAAACTCAGCTCCGCAATATCTGTAATATTTGTGACACTTGAATTAACTGTAGAAGTCAGTCCGGTCCAAGTGCCATAATCTGTTCCTTTTATTCCCATTGATCCTTCTATCCTTTATCATGAAGTTGCGTTATTTGCCGCTGCTTGATAATTCGTCATATTAGTATAGGCTGTATCAGCTGCAGCCTGTAGATTCGCAGACTCCGTTTGGAGCTCCTCAATCATATTGGCTATACTGGTTAAATTTGTATCATGGCTTGTTTTATTAGTCGTAGCAGCAGTATTTGCCAATTCATACTGTTCGGCATATTTAGTTTTACGATCACCTTTGAACTGAGATTCATCTTCCCCTTTTATGTTCTCTAAGGCCTCTATAATACCTGTTTGAAAATTTTCTATCTGTGTGGATAGATCTGTCTTTGCAGTCTCTAGGCGGGTAATTTTTTCGTCGACCACTCCCTTTTGAGCAATGGCTTGCTCATATTTTTGAGATTCTTGATTCGCTAGACCTTGGTAGTAGGATGCATCTGACATTTTTACTCTCCTCTATCGAAATTTCAACTAAATTAAAGAGGGATAGGAAGTAATCCCATCCCTCCATTCCAGAGTCTTCTTATCCTTTAAAACCAAATCCAGATGCGTCTGCGTTGTCACGCTCAGCAACAGTATTAGCATAGCTAACCAATTGTTGATTAATAGAAGTCAACAACTCTTGGAATTTAACAACATCACCGTGTAATTGTTGATATTGTTCAAGGTAAGAATTAAAGGCACTACCTTGCCAGTGTGCTTGCATTTCTCCATTGGCACTGTTTACTGCTTGGATAGCAGCTTCAATTTGATCGCGAGCGTTTGAATAAACAGCGGCTTGCGAGGTGAGTTCTTCTGGGGATAGTGAAATTTCTGCCATAATTGGACTCCTTGTTTATAATTTATTTGTTCAAAATTGAACAACTTATAGTAGAATTCTAACGCTTTTAATAGGAATTGTCAAGAGTATCCATTTTATTTTATGATTTGGGTTTCAAACTTTTCTTCATCACTCTCCCCTTCCCCAAACACCATCCCAATATTATCTCCCCACTTGTGGTATGATGGTAGAGTATGTTTAGGTGCCAAGCTACTTGAGCACCTCCGTGCTAAAAGGAGAACGAATATGAAAATCGCATGGAATGAAATTAAATACCAACCCAAGAAGTTTATCCTGATTGAACTCCTCATTACCATCCTCATGTTTATGGTGGTGTTCTTGTCCGGTCTGACAAATGGACTGGGCCGTTCGGTATCAGCCCAAATCGATAACTATGGGTCGCTGCACTACATCCTTTCGACGGATTCAGAAGGGATTATCCCCTTTTCAACCATTACGGCGAAAGATGTAGATGAGGTCCAAAAGATAGAGGGAATGGGCTATTCGGGTTTGTCCATCCAGCGAGCAACTGTCTCAAAAACAGAGGATTCCAACACTCTGGATATCACCTACTTCGCGACTGATCACAACGAAGAAGAGATCCTCAATCCAAACATGGAAGATACAGACCTCAAGATCTCTGACTTAAAGAAAAACGAGGTCATTCTAGACAGTTCTTTCAAAGAGGATGAAGGGATCCAAGTCGGCGATCAAGTGATCGATAAAACCTCTAAGCAAAAACTCAAGGTCGTGGCCTTCGCGAAAAATGCCAAATACGGCTATAGCGAGATTGGCTTTATCAGCTCGGATACCTACACAGGCATGCGGCAAAAAACAGATCCAAGCTATCAATGGCAAGCCCAAACCCTTGTGACCAAGAAAAGCATCTCTTCTAGCGATCTAGCCAGCAACTTAATGGTGGCGGATAAGAAGCAAGTTATCGATAAAATCCCTGGCTACAAGGCTCAAAACCTGACGCTACGGATGATCACTTGGGTGCTCTTACTCGCTTCTTCTGCTATCCTTGGGGTCTTCTTCTATATCCTCACCCTGCAGAAGTTGAAACAGTTCGGCGTCTTGAAGGCCATTGGCATGTCCATGAGCCAGATTACCTATGTCCAACTATCCCAGCTCACCATCATCTCCCTCATCGGAGTGCTGCTGGGGCTTGGCTTGGCAACCATAATGGCGCCATTTTTACCTAATAGCGTCCCTTCCTTTATGACCCTGAAGGACAATCTCACCATCTCGGTTAGCTTTATCCTGACCTCTATTTTGTGTGGTGCCTTGTCCCTTGTCAAAATCAAAAAAGTAGATCCAATCGAAGTCATTGGCGGAAATGGAGAATAAGATGGCTATTATTGCATTAGAAAATATCAAAAAATCTTACGACGATGGCAACCAGATGCACCATGTCCTCAATCAGCTTAATTTAAGCGTCGAACCCAACGAATTTGTCGCCATCTTGGGCCCTTCAGGATCTGGTAAGTCCACGCTTTTAGCCATCGCTGGCTTGCTTTTATCAGCGGATGAGGGCCGGATTCGCATCGCAGGCCAAGACTTGACCGGTCTCAACCAAGGCCAGTGGACGCAAAAACGACTGGAATTGCTCGGCTTTATCTTCCAAGATCACCAGCTCCTCTCCTATATGAAAATCGGTGACCAGTTAGAACTAGTGGCCAAATTAAAAGGGGAAAAGGACAAGAAAAAACGCCAAGAGGAAGTCAAAGCCTTGTTGGCAGATCTTGGTATCGAAGCTTGTTACCACCAATACCCGAATCAGATGTCCGGTGGGCAAAAACAACGGGCAGCCATCGCTCGGGCCTTCATCGGAAATCCGCAGGTCATCTTAGCCGACGAACCAACAGCTAGCCTAGACCCAGATCGAGGGCAAGAAATCGCCCAATTGATCCAAAAAGAAGTCAAATCCAAAAACAAGAGCGCCATCATGGTGACCCATGACCGCTCTATCCTGACCTATGTGGATACCATTTATGAATTAAAACACGGCCAATTGCTAAAGGTAGAAAAGGTTGATTAAATACAAAAAGCGAACAAGCATTTTTGAACTGTACCCCAAAAGTTGGATAGATAAAATCTAACTTTTGGGGTATTTTTGTTTCAATTTTTTTTGTTCCAGATTATTGTATAAGTTTTCTTCTGACCTTATCAAACTCTTCATTGATTAAAAATTAATTTATTGGCGATACTTTTCAATCCATGAAACGGAAAAATCTACTAAACTACGCTGTTGCATTAATCTAGAATCGGCAATACCTATTTTCCCTATATTTGCATGACCTATTTCCTCAAACGCAATTCCTATGTCTTCAAAATCTTCTCCATCAACAAATAAGGTCTTATATGATTTCCATATACGAACACCATCTTCAAGTATAGCACTGTGTTCAATACAGTCACGTTTCCCAGGATACTCTGCACGAACATCCGCTAGGTGTATAGAGGTGTTTTTATCATATCCAACCCCTATTAACAATACTTTTGCATCAAGTTCATAGAGTTTTGAGATAGGGGATCCCTCCCCAAATATATTTGAAAGAGTATGTTCCTCTGTAATATATTCAGCATGTTTCCCCCATGCACAAATTGATCTTGCTGGATGCTCTGTTCTGATGCTACCTGGCCATTGACGAAACATTTCTGCAACAGCTCCCATTGTATTGGTTGGCGTTATCTGCTTATCATATGCTGGCCAATTCTCTCTAATTTTTTCCCAGTCTGACTCCTCTGCATTCCAGTGCACACCTGTTTCCGGATCTAGATTTTTCCATGACTGCGTGGGCATCACAATGGTTCCTTCAGAAGTAACAACTTCAATTAGAGCTTCTATCACAGCCTGTGCTCCTCCACATACATATCCAATACTTTTTAACGATGTATGTACAATGACTACATCTCCTTTTTTCAGGCCAAGGTCTGTTAAGCTCTGTACGATATCTTTTTTATATATTGTTTTCATAGTTTTTTCCTCTTTTCATCAAAAAATAATCGGACATCATTTCTCCTCAATGTAAGTTTCCACTTCTTCAATCGTCAGTTTTTCACTTAAGTTTTGGCTAATTCCTGATATTTTCTATCTGAAACAACAGATGTCATTTTGTCACAAGTTTTTCCTTTATTCTTTTGAGATAAAGTTGTTACCTTCATTGCTTGAAAATATTTTTATACGAAAATCTACTGTCTTCACTTTTTAATTCATAACTACCACATGACTTTTTGTCTTTGTAATTAGTAGTTCTCAAGTAAAGCTTTACAATAACTACTGATTTAAATGGAAAATTGCACCTTTGTAATCCACAAATTGGATCGCATTCAATACAAATGCAGATGCATCCACCACAGGGCCCGTAAATGTATTGTGTAGGGTGGTTTAGGAATTCCAGGGGATTGAAAAAAGTAGCGTCACTCAATTTTAGCCAATATACCATTCTTTACACATTTTAATCTATAAATTATCATATCATAAAATGGACTAAATAATATGTACGAACAAAAAGTCAGTCACTTTATTTTTATGTATAATCAAGATAAGCTTTGGTTCAGTCTAAAATAGACACCATAATTTATCCCATGACTAAAAATACGTATTTCTAAATTAGTTTTATTAATAAGTATCTCTAAATTCTATTATTACAGGAAGACATCTAAAAATACAAACTAGCGAACAAGCATTTCTCTTGTTCGCTAGTTTTTTAATCTTGTGGCTCCTGGGGCAGTTCCATACGGAAGCGCAAGCCCATAGCCGTTTTATCAAATTGGTAGGCCAGCTCTTCATGGTCTAGCAAGTGTTGGACCACGAAGAGTCCCAAGCCGCCTTCCTTCTTCTGACGGCTAGCGGTCATTGGCATCTCAGCGGTCTCTACCATTTTCTGGCTAGTATTTTCAACCGCCAAGTGCATCCCTTCCCCTTCGAGCCGGAGCTGGATCTCCCCACCGGCATCCGAATGCTTGACGGCATTGCTGATGACATTTGAAAGGACCAATTTCAGAATCGCTGGATCCATATAGACTTGTTTGGCTGGGATCTGATTGTCAATCGTGAGCGCGCGGGATTGAGCCAAGACTTTGTACTGGTCGAGGATCTGCTCTAAGGCCTGATCCAGCTGGATCCACTCCTTGTCACCGGCCAGTTCTTGGACAGAGGACAGGGACAGGATTTCTAAGACGATCTGGTTCATCTCATCGACGATATCGAGGGAGACCGACAGGTAGCGGTCCCGATCCTTGTAGCGGCCGATCTTATCCCGCATATTTTCAAGGATAATCTTCAAGCTGGCTAGAGGCGTCTTGAGTTCATGCGAGGCTCCCCGTAGGAATTCCACCTTCATCTGCTCCAACTTCAGATTTTCCTGTTTCTGCTGCTCTAAATTATCGATTACTTCTAGGAGATGGTGATAAAGGTCGTTGATCTGTTGCTTGAGGACGCCGATCTCATCCTGCGAATGAATTGGAAGACTGGCTGTCCGATCCAAGCGCTTCATCCGCTTGGTCATCTGCTTGATCTCCAGGATCGGAGCAGAAATCAGGCGGGCATAGAGATAGGAGGCAATCAGAGACAGGACAAAGGAAGCAAGAAGACTATAGGGAAGAAAGCCCAGACTGATGTCTCGCGCTTCCTTTTGGGAATCGACAGTTGCTAAGAATTGTAAGGTCAAGTCCTTTCCCTCTTTTGTCTGGATTTTTCGCTCTTCAATGACCAGAGAATTGTTCTGGCTGTCAGGGTTCACGAGCAAGTCATCCTTGACCTCTAGGGCATTTTGTTTTTCCTTGTCCTTGATCGAGACCTTGATATCATTGGTCTTGGAATATAGGTCGATGACAGACTCAATGGTTCCTTCTTCCTGACCTTGGAAACTCTTGGACAGGGACTGTGATTTCTTCAAAATCGTCTGGCGCTGGGACTCGATATAGGTTGAGGGGAAAATAAAGTAAACCGAAGCGTGTAGAAGGATGACTAAGCCACTAAAAAGGGCAAAGGTGATCAGAAAGATCTTTGCAAAGATACTCCGTTTGGTCATGGTCTCTCCAATTTATAGCCGACATTGCGTACCGTTACGATACAGTCCAGCTCTAGTTTTTTTCGTAGTTCCTTAATATAGACATCGATCACCCGGTCAAAAGGAATCTCCTCAGTCTCCTTCCAGACAGCATCAAGGATCTGAGAGCGAGTCCGGGCCTTGCCCTCATGCTGGAGCAAGTATTCCAAGATTTCCAACTCCTTGGCATTCATGGAGATGGCTTGCCCAGCAAGGCTGGCTGTGTAGCTCTCAAAATCCACCCGTGCCTCTCCATAGGTGAAGACTCGGGAAGGCTGAAGCTTTTTAAAAATAGCTTCGATGCGGACCTTCAAGAGGGACAAGGAAAAGGGTTTTTCCAGGTAGCCATCTGCCAACTCTCCAAAGGCCGTTAACTTATAGTCCTCGTCATGGAAGGCCGTCAGCATAAGGACAGGGACTGAGCTGGTCTTCCGGATGGCCTTAAGCACTTCCAAGCCATTGAGGATAGGGAGCTGGATATCCAGCAAGACCAGATCCGGCACCTCTCTGTGAAAGAGGTCCAGGGCCTCCTGCCCATCGCCTGCTTCAAAGACCTCATAGCCACATTCCATGAGATAGTCGCTCATCCCTTCACGAATCAGGACTTCATCTTCTACGATTAGTATCTTCATACACTTTCCTTTATCTAAGAAACTTCTTCTACCTCCTATTATACCCTATTTCTATTTTAGGAAACAATCTCTTATTCGACATCCACCAAGAGTTCCTTTGGTTTCTTATGCAAGAGCCATTGTGAAGAAAGGATGGATACCAGAATCAAGAGAAGGCCACCGACCAAGACAATCACCAACAATTGGCTCGGTTGGATATCCATATGGATATCAGTCAGGGTCTTACTGAAGCTTTCTGCCTCAGCTCCTCCACCAAGGTTGGCTGCAGAGGATTCTTGAGCCATTTGTTTGGCAATGCCACTGGTTACATTCTTAAGCACCGTATCTCCGACTCCTTTGGCAAGAAGTCCTGCAACTCCATAGGAGAGGAGGAAGGCTGGGATGGAAATCATGACTAATTCTGCCACGAATTGTCCCGCAATCTGCACCTTAGAAAGTCCTAAAGCCAGCAAGATACCCACTTCTCTGCGACGGGCATTGAGCCACAAGACGAGGAGAAGGGTGAGAAGCAAGCTAGCAAAGATGAGGCTACCGATAAACAAGTAGTCCGCCACTTGGAACATGCTGCTGATCGATTTTTGCAAGGCTGGGTAGTTGGAAGAGCTCTTAACCAAGTCAAAGTAATTCCATGGGATATCCAAGGCTTTGATTTTTTCGATCAATTTATCGAGGTCCTGATCCCCCTTGGCAAAGAAGGTCGCATCCTCATAGGTAGCTGTTTGAACAGTATTGCCATAGAGCTTGGCAGCTGTATCCAGGTCAGAAATGAGGGTATCTTCGTATAACTCTTGGGCGTAAGTTAGAGGAGCTTGGTTCTTCCCTGAGAACAGACCCTTAATGGTCACTTCGACGGTTTCATTAGCCCCTTTTTCATTGTCAGCATCGTAGAGATTGGACTTGAGACGCACCTTATCGCCTACCTTGAGGCCATTCTTTTTCGCCAAATCTTCGTGCATGAGGATTTGGTTTTTGTCCTTATCGGTCAAGTGCTCCCCTTGGACCAGCTTGTAGGCTCCAGAGACAAACTTATCTTCTTTTGAAGAATCATTGACCCCTGTCACCATCAAGGTATTCTTGAAGTGCTTAGCCCGCTCTGGAGATTGATTTTGCAGGGTTTCTTCAGTCTCAATGATCTCGTGGTCTAGGATATCCGCGATGGCATTGATCCGCTTGATGGAGGAGGTGACCCCCTCTACCTGGCTGATTTTTTCGATATCCTCTCCTCTGAGATTCCCAGCTCCCCGAGGGGTTCCTGGATTGGTCCGTCGGTTGATCTGCATGGAGAAGCTATTGGTGATGGATCCCAGGCTTTCCGATGAAGCTTTTTGGGTCGCTCCCTTCATGGAGAGTCCGATCAAGCTCAAGGTCCCCATGAGGAGAATGATGGCAAAGAGCAAGAAAGACTTGGGCCATTTACGTGTGATATAAGCAAAAGCATTTCGCAACATAGCATTCCCTCCTTACTTGCTCTTCTCAATGAGGCTACGGCGACTCAATTCCAAGACCACATCGGAGGCCTCTGCCACTTCCTTACTGTGGGTGACGACAATGACACATTTTTGGCGTTCCTTGGCCAACTTCTTCAAAATGGAAATGATGTCACCGGCTGTCTGTTCGTCAAGGTTTCCTGTCGGCTCATCTGCTAAGATGACAGGTGCTTCTGAAACGAGCGCACGCGCAATAGCCACCCGCTGTTGCTGCCCGCCGGATAGTTGTAGGACATTGCGTTTGATTTGCGTTTCGTCCAATCCCAATTCCAAGAGAATTTCTTTCCCTGCCTGTTTGTTGACCAGACGGACATTTTCCAGTGGCGTCAAATAATCGATTAGATTGTAATTCTGAAAGACCAGGGAGACATGGTGCTTGCGGTGGTAGCTAGACCCTTTGGTCTGGATGTCCTCCCCATCAAAGAGAACCTGACCCTTCTTGGGATTGTCCAGACCAGCCAAGAGGGAGAGGAGGGTCGATTTCCCAGTTCCTGACTGACCGATAATACTGTAAAATGTCCCATTTTCGAACTGATAGTTCACATTTGAGAGGATATCTTCACTATAGCTTTGGTAACTATAGGCTACATTCTTGAGTTCTAACATATGTGTCATTTCTCCTTAACTCATTTTTGTTAATATTTCTTTTGGGGTCTTGCGCCAGATCATGCTGGTCGTTACACCGAGCGACAGAAGGATCAAGCACAAGAGGCTAGCATAGGCGATTCCTAAGGAAAGGCCTTGAGGGACTTGGTTGAGCAAGTCTAGGGTCTGCTGTTGACCCGTCTGTCCGACAAACTGCTCTAAGAAACGATGGCTGACCATCCGCCCGATGAGAAAGGCTGGGATCACCGCTAGTAAGGATACCAGCACCACCTCCAAGAGGAACTGTCTAAAGATCCGGCCCTTGCTCTTCCCAATAGATAAGAGCACCCCGATTTCATGGATCCGCTCCCGTGTCCAGAGACTGAGTAAGAGCGATAGGGCACCGGCTCCTGTCACTAGGAGGACGATCATCATGATCCGCACCAGGCCTTCTAAGGTCTGAGAGGATTCCTTCATCTGGTCAAAGGCCTTGCGATCTTCGACCACGCGTAGCGATTGCCAATCCAGATCCAAGCTTTTGACTTGCTTCAAGAGGGCATCGATTTTCTCAGGATCTTTGACGCCAAATGTGGCCTGGGTCACTTCTTTCTGACTGAGACCAAGAAGCTTAGTCGCATCCTCATAAGGGAGGTAGACTTGGTTTTCACTCAGATCAGAGGTCATTCCTGTGAATTTTTCCTGTTTCTTACCCGAAAAGATCCCAACGATTTTAAAGGTTTGCTCTTTGGCAGGAGTCTCTCCCATCTGAAAGCTGGATAAGGTCAAGGAATCTCCGACCTTTAGCTTGTTCTTCTTAGCCAACTCTTGGTGGATCAAGATCTGGCCGCGAGCCTTATCAGATAAGTGCTTGCCTTTCACCAGTTGGAAACTGCCACTGCGGAAATCCAGGTGCTGGTCTGTCTTCTGGGTAAAGACAGCGCCTAGCGCTTGCTTGGCTTCCTGACCCAGATCATCCCGCTCTACCGACTGCTGCCCCGTCACCGCTTCTTTATCAAGAATGCGAACGGGACTTTCATATTGTGGGACCATGGCTCCTACCCCAGAAAGTTGTTGCAATTTTTTAGCTTCCTTCAGAGCAAAGGGAGCATTCCCCTGTTTACTGGTCAGGGCAAAGCTGGTACCAGCCGACTGCTTGATATGGTCCTCCAGTCTTCCTCCCACTTGCATTAGTGAAAAACAGAAATACAAGCAAGAGAGGATCAAGAGGAGAATCAGAAAGAGGACCAGATTCCTCGTTCTTTTTCGAGAAATATAGGCGATTGCCTGTTGCAAGAGAAACATCTCCTACCTCCATCTAAAAGAAAGACTCCCCAGTTTATTGATAGCAACTGGGCTCGCTTTCATCATTTGTTGCTTTCATTATAGAGGAGAAATGTGAAATGTTTATGAAATACAAAAAAACTCCCCCAGAAAAATCTGGAAGAGCCTTAGCAAGGGGTGGATGAAAAAGTTTAATATGAAAAAGGTCGATAAAAATTAAGAATCAAAAGTTTTAATTTATTCGATCAAGTTTTTGTCTTTAGACATGTATGTGGGAAGTATTCCCCCCTTGCTCTAATGTAGAACTTTTTCTACTTAATATATTTTAACGCATCTTTGTTACAAAATAAAGGAATTTGTATTGCAATTTTATTCCAAATATCGAACAGGCAGGTTACTTCAAAATATCAACTATCTATCCACCTGCTTCAAAGGGCACCCTCCCGTGATGTCACTATATATAAACAAAAACCCACACATCAAATAACTGATCTGATCCTCATCAGATTGATCCTAGTTTCGTCAAGAAAGGAAACCGATCTGTAGAAAAAACAGGTTCCAGCTAAATTTATTTCACAAATTGTTGCAATATATATAAATATGCACTCTCGCCCCCGCAAAGAAGAGATTACGAAAGAAAACAAAGAAGGGCGATAAGTACTGACCCAAAAAAGTTAGAAAAATAATTAATCCAAGGTATTTTACTCCATATTATACAGGACTATGTTCTTTTATCTTTAGTTTAATACGCTTGTTAGAATAGAAAATTTTGTCACATTCAAATAGTACTTTTTCATTGATTTAGAAAAATCATTTTTAATTTATCAAAAAGCCCCTTCCTTTATGGAGGGACTTTCTTGTCTTATACACTGGCTTGGTTTACAAACTTTATTGGAGGGATGAACATAGTGACAAATTAGGAGTCACAAAGATAGGCATCTTCATCGAACTAAGCTCGTTACGGTTAAAGATTTTCTTCCCTCTTCTGTTTTCTTCGTTCTTCCTCCAGTTGCTCCAATTCTTTGCGATATTTAGCAGTGATTTCTTCTTTTTCATCTTGAAGCCGATGAATACAATTTATCAAATATAAATTAAATTCTTCCACATTAGCATTCATCTGATGAATTATCGGATACAGTTCATTTGAAGATTGATTTCTAGTATAATAAAGTAATTCCTCAATCATCATGTCTGTCTTCCTAAAAGCATCTTGCCTCATAAAATCAAGACTCTCTTCCACCTTTTCGATATTCTTTATATCTTGCTTATATTTTTCTTCCAATCTATCGTTCATCCCCATACTTAACCTCAGATAATAGGACTTTGAAGGTTTGGCTGAGGAATATCTGTTAAATAATCGACTGCAGCTGTGGCGGCTTTCCCTGAAAATCCGCCCGTCAAACTTTCTTTGAGCTTAGAGCTTGCAAACTCTGACATTTGTAGTTTCTCTTCAGCTAACCAATTTGTTAAAGTAACGGATTCTGTTTTCACTTCCTCTATCATTGAGGAGATTAGCCCATTAATCACCAAAATTTCATTAGATCTCATTTTTTCCAGATATTCACTATATGCCTCTGATTCAATTTCGTTTAAAATTAACATATTTTCACCTAATTCTCACTAAATTGTATGCTTCCTTGGCGATCCACCTCTTCAATATTCTGAGCTGCTTTTCGAATACCTGAGGCAAATACTGACAGATTCCCTTTGTAAGAAGCTGCTTCAGTTAGAGTTGCACTTTCAATCTCACTATTCCAGAAATGTTCCAAAGTAACGTTAGATAAGAGTATAGCTACTTCACTATCTGATAAGTATGCTTGAGTATTATAAACGCTTGATTTAAGATTAGTAATCTTGTCTTCAATATTTTGTTTAGATTCACTAAGCTTTTGACTGATTTGCTCTTCATATTCAGCACCTTGATTTTCAGCTAGATCAGCAACTGTAACAACTATCTCTTTTCGAAGAGAGACCAATTGACTGCCACTGAGACTTGGATATCTACTCTGAGCCGCAGAAATTTTATCCAAGGAACGATTTATAGTCAATAAACGTTTGTACCTAGCTTCAGGTACAAATTCTCCATAGACCTTTTTATATTCTTTTACATAGAAATCTTCATTCTTATCCCCCAAAAATGACTGTTGTGCTTTGATTTTTGCAGCTTCACGTACCTGTTTTTCTGTCATCCCTGCAAAAAATTCGCCTTTTTTTGCATACCAATCCAGATCCAACATGTTTCCAATTCTGGGTGGAAACTTTTCATAATATTCGCGAACGTAGTAATCTTCATTTTGAAAGAAAAAAATTGACTGTTGTGCTTTGATTTTTGCAGCCTTATGCACTTGTTCTGGAGTCATTCCTGTTACGAATTCACCCTTTTTAGCATATTTTTCTACATCAAGTTTATTTCCAACAATATAGAAAGCTGCAGGATTATGGTCTTTTGCAGGCGAGTGCAATCCCTGAGTACCTTCCCAAGAAACAATATTGGCGTAAGGGATTCTGCCTCCACTACTGTCCATTATCGTCGTATCTTTTGTATTGGCGTCATAGGTAGTTACATGGCGATTGATATAAGATAGATCACTACTACTGAAATTCCCCTTATCAAGAGCAGCCTGTGCTCCCCAGTCTGTAAAGTTGACAACCATAAAAACATTATGGTCAGCAGCTACCTTGACTACTGGCGTCGCCGACTGGCTAAAACCACTCATAGCAAATATTCTGACTGGCTGATCTAGCTTTTTCCCATCAACTTCCGTTATTTTTTCTACTCTCTGATAAAAAGCTTCAATGTCCTCATGCTGGGCACTCATGCCATCCCCGTAGGTCCCCCCAAACGCATTAGCAGTTGAGGCCCAATGGTCTGCACTGAAAGGATTGGCAAAAACTGGCTGGGTCCCAGCAACTGTCACAATTGTCTGAGAAACGATGGGTTCCCCATTGGCATCTAAGGGAGCTACTGCAATAGCCTGAGTGACCCCCTCTATTCTGTCAATGATTTGAAACTTTTTTCCTGTCTCATCGTCTCTGATGATTTCTTCTGACGAATGTGTAGCATAGTATTTTGTATCAATTTGTAAATTTCGAATATCTTGATGTGTTATTACCATTTATCCAAGTCTCTTTCATCAATTCGTTGAATTTCCAAATTATAAACAATCTCAACTTGTGGACTCCCCTGGTCATTCTTTTCTACACCCTTTAGAAGTCCTTCCTTTCCATAGATTGATAGAACTTCATCCATGATGTCATCCTTCTTTAACTTTAATTCTGGAGGCAGATGCTGATACTGATCAACTTGTATATATTCTTTCTCATCATTTAATAAGTGAATAAACTCGGAACCACCGTACGCAAAATCTAATTGAAGTCCAGCAAAAGTTCCATAACGTGGTACTCCAATATCTAGAGGTCTGCCATTTTGGAGATAGGCTTTATTGCCATAATTATCATAAATCACAGGTATAACCCGAGAATGAACAAAGCTTTCTCCGTCTCCTCCACTAATAAAAATTGGAGAAAATTCGATTTTACTGATACCGCTGTAATGTTCCTTTAGGTAGGTCGCGATTTGTTCTTCAAAAAGCTGGTATCCATGCCGATAGAGATTGTCCACTTTCATTCCATCCATATAAAACTTTCCTCCTATCACAAGTACAAAAAAACAAAGCAAAGATAAAAGAATAGATTTTGTTCGTTTAGACATACAAACCTCCTTTTCTTTCTATGTTAATTTTACCACAAAAAAGAAAAATAAAGAACACAATCTATATATATATAGATTGAAAATTACTCGTATGTATTTCACTAAATGCCTTAAACTGTTACTTCCATTCATAGAACTCTCTTCCCTGGACTCGTCTAATTTCCAAATTATAAACAATCTCAGCTTGAGGACTGCCTTGGTCATTCTTTTCTACACCTTTTAAATGTCCCTCACGAGAAAAAGCTTCCATCACCTCATTCGTAATTTCATCCTTATTCAATTTTAACTCATCTGGTAAGTTCTGATAGCTTTCTACACTAATAGACTCTTTCTGATCATTACGCAAATATATTATTTCCGAACCGTCATTGATATTAAAATCTAAATCAATTCCGGCTGTCATTTCATAATCTGCCACACCCATCTTTAAAACGCCATCATTACGCAAATATACCTTATTACCATATGTATCATAAACAACTGGGACTATACGAGCATAGACAAAACCTTCCCCGCTTCCTCCACTTTTAAAAATCGGAGAAAATTCAATCTTACTGATTCCACTGTAATTCTCTTTTAGATAGGTCGCGATTTGTTCCTCATAAAGTTGAAAGCCGTGACGATAGAGATTGTCTACTTTCATTCTATCCATATAAAACTTGCATCCAAGGACGAGTAGAAAAAAACAAAGCAAGGATAAAAAAACTTTTTTTGTTCGTTTTGACATTTAAAACTCTCCTCATTCTATCTCAACTTACTAAATTAATCGGTTACTTCCATTCATACGCCTCCCCCCCCTGGACTCGTCTAATTTCCAAATTATAGAAAATCTCAGCTTCAGGGCTACCTTGGCTATTTTGATCCACTTCTTTTAATAACCCTTTTCTTGAAAAAAAGGACATTATTTCATCTGTTGCTTTATCTTTATACCATTTTAGTTCCTCAGGTAAGTGTTGATAGTCTTCTACATTAATTAGCTCACGAGATTTGTTCAATAGATTGATCATTTCTGAACCATTATTTACATTAAAATCTAGATTAATCCCAGCAGTCAGTATATAATTCGGGACAAGACTGTCAATATCCTTAGCAGCTCGCAGATACACTTTATTACCATGATTATCATAAACTACTGGAATTATGCGACCTTTCAGAAAACTTTCTCCGTTTCCTCCACTAATAAAAATAGGAGAAAATTCAATTTTACTAATACCGCTATAATGCTCTTTTAAGTAGGTCGCAATTTGTTCCTCATAAAGTTGAAAACCATGCCGATAAAGATTGTCCACTTTCATTCTATCCATATAAAACTTGCCTCCAAGGACGAGTAGAATAAAACAAAGCAAGGATAGAAAAACTTTTTTTGTTCGTTTTGACATTGCCATTCCTCATCTTTTTATCTTTATTTTACCATAAAGATGGGGTGGAATTCCTAACCATTAAAAAAACACCCCAAAAGTCAGATTTTCTCTATCTCACTTTTGGGATGCCATTCAATTACGCTTTCACTATTGCCTTAATAAGATGATTCGGCAAGGCACAATAGTGCTTGCCGTAAACTACAAAGCCACCTAATAAATTGACCACGGGGTTACGACGTGAAAAGGGAGCGAGACAGAACGAATATTTTAATCATTCGTTCGTTGTCTCGCCCCCGCAAGGCTGATTAGGACTCTTCCGATCTTGGAAAAGCGAAGGGAAGATTTAGGTAACTTGCTTCTCAAGTCCTATCCGCTACCTCAAAGCAGTGCTTTGAGCAATCAGCTACTGCGTCAGAAAGTCCATCCAATGATTGATTGAGGATTGGAGACTTGCTAACCCCTTTAAGATAGTAAGACGTTTAGCCAAGCCACCCGATAGTGGTTGGCGTCAAATGATTAGAGGCGAAGCCTCAATCAAGCACACAGATTACGACAGAAAATAAAGAAGGCCGATAAAGCCTTCTTTGTTTTCTTAGTAAGACACTTTGGCAAGACACCATAGTGCTTGCCGTAGTCTAATGAGGTGCTTCAGCACCCATTAGACTAAGTGTGTTACATCATCCCACCCATCATGCTTGGATCCATAGCTGGTGCTGCTGGAGCTGGTTCTGGTTTGTTGGCTACCACTGCTTCGGTCGTCAAGATAAGGCTCGCTACAGAAGCCGCATTTTGAAGGGCTGAACGGCTCACCTTCACTGGGTCGATAATTCCTGCTTCAATCATGTTGACCCATTCACCTGTTGCAGCATTGAAGCCTGTTCCGACTTCTGCATGTTTCAAGCGATCGATGACGATTGACCCTTCATATCCTGCATTGTGGGCGATTTGGCGTACAGGCTCTTCCAAGGCGCGAAGCACGATGTTGCGTCCTGTCGCTTCATCCCCTTCCAATTCAAGGGTTGCAACTGCAGAAATAACATTGGCAAGGGCCGTACCACCACCGGCAACAATTCCTTCTTCAACCGCTGCGCGTGTCGCATTGAGGGCGTCTTCGATACGGAGTTTCATTTCTTTCAATTCTGTTTCGGTTGCCGCTCCAACCTTGATGACTGCAACGCCACCAGACAATTTTGCCAAGCGTTCTTGGAGTTTTTCACGGTCAAATTCTGACGTTGTGGTTTCGATTTGTGATTTGATCACGGCCACACGGTTAGCGATAGCTTCAGGATTTCCTGCACCTTCTACAATGACTGTGCTATCTTTGTCCACTGTCACTTTACTTGCTTGACCGAGCGCCTCGATGGTCGCATCTTTCAACTCAAGACCGAGATCTTCTGTGATAACAGTTCCGCCTGTCAAGATCGCGATGTCTTCTAGCATAGCTTTGCGACGGTCTCCAAATCCAGGAGCCTTAACAGCTACGACATTGAAGGTTCCACGAATCTTGTTCAAGACAAGCGTTGGGAGGGCTTCTCCATCTACATCATCCGCAATGATCAAGAGCGGACGGTTACTTTGAAGGATACTTTCAAGCAATGGCAAGATTTCCTGGATGTTTGACACCTTCTTGTCGGTAATCAAGATATAAGGATTTTCAAGGTCTGCCACCATTTTTTCATTATCAGTGACCATGTATTGGGAGAGGTAACCACGGTCAAACTGCATTCCTTCCACGACTTCCAACTCGGTTTCCATTCCACGAGATTCTTCAATCGTGATCACTCCGTCGTTGCCCACTTTTTCCATGGCTTCTGAGATGTATTCGCCGACTTTTTCAGAGCGAGAAGAGACAGCCGCAACCTGGGCGATGGCTTCTTTATTAGCAACTGGAATGGCATTGTTTTTCAAGGCTTCAACAGCTGTCGCAACCGCCGCTTCAATCCCACGACGGATACCGATTGGATTCGCACCTGCTGTAACGTTCTTGATCCCTTCACGGACGATGGCTTGGGTCAAGACAGTCGCAGTGGTTGTTCCATCTCCAGCGATATCATTGGTCTTAGATGCAACTTCTGATACCAATTTGGCACCCATATTTTCGAAATGGTCTTCCAATTCGATTTCTTTGGCGATGGTCACCCCATCATTGGTGATCAATGGTGACCCAAATGATTTTTCAAGCACCACATTGCGCCCTTTAGGTCCCAAGGTCACCTTCACAGTATCTGCTAGGATATCCACCCCACGGACCATGGCTGCACGAGCATCTGATGAAAATTTAATTTCTTTTGACATAGATCTTTATCCTTTCTGATTCTTTAGGCTTCAACAATGGCAAGAATACTTGCAGTCCCAATAATCGTGTACTTCTCATCGCCGTCTTTCACTTCAACGCCTGCATGATTTTCCACCAAGACCGTATCACCGACTTTGACACTTGGTGCTACCAACTCGCCACTGAGGGTCCGAACTCCCTCACCTACAGCGATGACTTCTGCTGTTTTGGTCTCAGATTGACTTGCTTTTGCGATGACAAAGCCACCGACTGTTTGTTCTTTTTCTTCTACTTTCAAGACCACGCGGTCTCCTAATGGTTTTAACATATCGTTCCTCCATTCCTGTATTTTAGCACTCTTTGATATCGAGTGCTAACTCATGTTTCTATTTTATCACTTGGTCAAAAATAGTCAAGAAAAAATACTCAAGTTTCTCTTTTGAAAAGAGTGCTGATTCAGTAGAAAAAACGACACAGCTGACCAGCTGCACCGTTCTCTTCAGTTAAAAGGGAAGCTCTTCCTCTTCCAGGATTAGATCCGCTAAATCTCCTCCTGCTCCATTAGCCCGCATCGCTCGTTGAGCACGACTTTCTAAGAGCTGGAAGCCTTGACAGAGTACTTCTGTCACATATTGGGTCGTTCCATTCTTCTCATAGCGTCTGGTTCGAAGCTCACCGTCCACAGAGATCAAGCTCCCTTTATTGGCATAGGAGACAAGGGTCTCTGCTAATTTCCCCCAGACCACTAGGGTGATAAAATCCGCCTCCCGCTCGCCATTTTGATCCTTATAACGACGATTGACAGCCAGGGTCG
>NZ_CAJPOU010000017.1 GCF_905372335.1 Streptococcus sp. A12 | reverse complement strand
AAATCTTTTTAAGTACTTCAATTACTTTTTCTTCATCTTGGTAGTTTTCTTTGTATTTAAAATCATCGAATATTCCCATGATAATACTTCCTTTTCTAAAATTTAAAATGTTGTTTACTTATTAATTCTATTACTCGCCAATATTGTATAAATTAAATAAGCAATAAAAATGATAATAAAAATAACATAGCAGCCAGTCTTACAATTTACTACTTTTATATGATAATTTACAAATGTCTTTCCAGCCACTCGATCTTTTTAAAATCCTTATTGTTATTGTGATCATTTCGATAGGAGTCTTGAGAAGAAGCTTTGTAAATACTTAGATACTGCTCCAGACTTGGAAGACGAAAAGTGATGCCTTCAATGTGAATAAGCTCTATATCCGATTCCGAAACTCCTGCAAAATCAAGTAAGGAATCGATACTTCCAAATTCAACACTCACTCTTTCCTTTTGGAATTCATGCTCATGAATATCTATTAAGACGTAGCCTAAGTCTTTCATCACTTTCATTATCTTGTCCCAGTCATAAATTCTGAGATGATCAGGTGCTTCCCAACCTCTAGGGTCACCAGGCACATGAATGTCAATGTCAGACGGCCCCCAATTTTCTTTCGTTCTAAACTCCAATCCCAAAGAACCCATCAGTGTCGGTGTAATTCCGACTCGATTTAAATGGAAACAAATGGTTTTAAATTCTTCAAATAAGAGACTCATGTTTACTCTTAGCCTTTCATATAAATGTTCGTTTACACTTTAGTTACCTAGATCAAGATTTAGATAATGAAAACTAGTCAATTTTCTCAATAATGTTTCCAAGTTTATCTAATACAAGACAGGAATAGTCATTTAGTGAGATTATGGGAACATTAACGAGTTCTTCAGCTCTATCCTTATTAGCTTTATCATTCCATGAATCATAATGGACACTAATTAAAAACTGACTAAAGATTCCTAATCCATTTTTTATCTTTATCTGATGATCTGAATTATCATTAGGTGAGACATACACTTTTTCTCCTAATAATAGGGCTCCTGCAGAAAAACCTATAACTTTCGCCCCTTTATTAAGCATATAATCGATATAATTTTTGAACTCCTGATTGACATAATTAGCTATACATTTTTCCGTATTTCCACCACCAATGATAATTAGATCAGCATCTAGATAGCTATCAAAATCAATCTGCTCAGTGTCCAAGAGTAAGTAATCAGTGTTTAAGTTAGGAAAATGGCTTTGGATAACTTCCGTGTACTTTTTCATATACGGTCCCAATTTTCTCGATAAACTGTAAAAATGACAATTCTTTCGATCTTCCTTGATGAAACAATTTTATTAACAATCGTATGGTTCTTTATCGGCGGATTTCCACCCATCAAAAAAATTTGTTCGTCCAATCTTTCACACTTTCTAAAGATACATAAATTTTGACCACGTTCTGAAATTATAATTTCTTCTTAAAATGAATAATTCTATTTGCCTCCTGAAATCCAATATTGAGATGAAATCTTATAGAATCCGTATTCGTTAAAGTACAGTCACTTGCAAATTCCTTACATCCTTTATTTTTCGCCCATTCCTCACATTTTGTACAGAGATTTTTAGCAATATCCTTTAAACGATATTCCTCGTCGACAATAATCCCTTCTAAGAATCCAACAGGACTATATTTACAACCTTCAACATAATCAAATCTGAGTGAACATAGTGCTAGACCTACAATTGTGTCACCTTCAACTTCAGTAAAGATTGCAGTATTTTTGCTATTCGTATATTTTTTTACTTCATCAATAGCTTCTTTATCGGTCAATTGGGGCCATAATTGTTTCATTAGTTTAGCCGTTTTTATAGAATCTTTTGTTATTCCATCCATATTGATGTTCCTCCGCAAATTACAGGAAAATGTTTCGAATCGTGCTGTTACTTTATTACTCATTGATTGATACCAATACCATCTCCTTCTACTTTTCGCTGTCTCAGATCGGAAGAGCAGAGCCAAGCATTCAGCGGCTCGGACTTACCGTATCATTTCGTCGGTTTCCCTCCTCATTCTACGAGTCCTATCCCATGGGCGGAGCATCTACTTCTACTTCGCTGATGCCTCAGCTCGTACAAGCAGTGATACCGCCTCAACATGATGCGTTTGTGGAAACAAATCCACCGGCTGGACTTTCTTCAATTCATAGCCCAACTCTTGGTAGAGTTTGATATCACGCGCCATGGTTGCGACATTACAGGAGATATAGGCGATGCGGTCAGCTCCTGTTTGGGAGCTTGCTTTGATAAAGCTTTCGGTCAAGCCCTTGCGTGGTGGGTCGACTAGGATAGCTGTTGGTTGGATGCCTTCCTTGAGCCAATTTTTCATGGCATTTTCAGCTGTATCACAGACATAGTGGGCATTGGTAATGCCATTTAGACTAGCATTCTTCTGACTATTCTCTACTGCTTCAGGGATGACTTCTACCCCATAGACTTCCTTGACATGCTTAGCGACGGATAAACCAATGGTCCCAATTCCAGAGTAGGCGTCAATCACCACATCCTCTGCTCTTAAGTCCGCAAAATCAATGGCTGTCTGATAGAGCTTCTCAGCCATTTCGGTATTGACCTGGTAAAAGGCTGGTCCAGAGATTTGGAAGCTATTGCCCAACATTTGATCGGTAATGTAATCTTGGCCATAAAGCTTACGCCATTCTTTCCCAAAAATGGCATTGGTATTCTGCTCGTTGATATTTTGCATGACCGATTTGACGGTTGGGAATTGCTGGATCAACTGCTCGATCAACTGGTCCACACGGAACACCTTGGGACGAGTGGTGACCAAAATGACCATGATTTCTCCTGAATGGTGACCTCGGCGGACCACAAGATTGCGAATCAAGCCAGACTGTTCCTTTTCATCATAAGGCTTGAGGTCAAACCGACGAATCAAATCTCGAAGAGCCAAGACCACTTGGTCAATGACTGGATCTTGGATATAGAAGTCTTCGATCGGCATCAAATCATGAGAGTTCTTGCGAAAGAAACCTGTCTCTACCTGACCATTGACACGACGGACAGGAACCTGGGCCTTGTTGCGATACTTGACGGGATGGTCCATCCCCAAGGTCAGGGGCACTTCGATATCAGAGATTCCTGCCATCTTGTAAAGGCTATCCTTTACCTGCTTGGCCTTGAATTTCAGCTGCTCCGAATAAGCCAGGTGACCCAAGTCAGCAATGCCGCTTCGCAAGTAAGCCAGGTCCAGTTCCTCATTGCGGTGAGGGGATTTTTCCAAGTACTCCTCTACTTTTCCGTAGCCGATCTTCTTATTGACCTTGAGCACGCGCATGCGGATCACTTCTCCTGGCAGGGCATTCTCCACAAAAAAGACAAGGCCATCGACCTTAGTCACTCCTGCTCCTTCGTGAGTCAAATCGACAATCTCAACGTCTACAATTTCATTTTTCTTTAACATGGTGTTCAATCTTTCTACAAATTAAAAGGGATGGAGTTTTCAGACTCCTATCCCTTAATTATATCATCTTAAGCCCATTTGGGACAATTTCTTTTTATAAGCATCAAAATCGACCAGCAAGCCTTGACCACCATACATATCATAGGCATCAACCCAATCCCCATTTTCTGGAATGGTAATGCGTTCAATCCCGTTGCTGGCACTTCCGACTAAGCCAATCCCGTTGGTCAATAGGAAGGAGAAGGGTACATTGGTCGAGGTCATAGCGAAGACCTTTCCTAGTGCTTCAGATCCAGTAAAGAGCTTGGTTGGATCCTTGATTTGGTGCACAATGGCAGACATGACTTCTTGTTGGCGTCTTGTCCGTCCAAAGTCGCCCTCATCATCTTTACGGAAACGAGCATAGTTGAGGAGGGTCCGGCCGTCCATCCGTTGTTTTCCGACCTTAATGGTCTGATTCGGAACGACCCCATCCTTCATATTCAAGTCATCAGGAACTTCCACTTCAGAAACGGTTTCACCATCAATGGTGGAGAACTGAGCATTCATCTCCACCCCATTCGGGAAAAGGGTATCGATGGCTGTCGCAAAGGTTTGGAAATCAACCATGGCATAGTATTGGATATCAATGTCAAAGTTATCCTTAAGCATTTGACGGACCAATTCTGCTCCTTGGTTGTTATTCTGCTCTCCAATGGTAAAGGCCGTATTCAGCTTCTGGTCATAGTAATCTTGATATTCTGGATCCGTTTGTTGGCTCACGCCATCGATATGAACCAGAGTATCCCTCATGAAACTGACCAATTTCACTTTGCCGTCCTTGTTGTTGACATTGACCACCATGATGGAGTCCGTTCGAGTCTCAGACGAGCTTTCCCCGATACGACCATCTGTTCCCAAGATCAGGATATTGACTCCGTCTTTTGTCTTCTGACCGTTAAAATACTCTTTAACAGCTGGTTGGGCATTGGTCCCACCGGGTTTGCTGTTCAAACCTTTGAGAAACATAAAGACCATTCCACTAATGACCAATAAGAAGAAGATGGCTATCCATTTTAAAATACGTTTGAAGCTGATTTTTCTTCCCTTCTTACGTTTGGGAAGAGCTGCTACTTCCTCTCGTTTCTTTTTATTGGATTTGGGTTTATCCTTTCGGCTTCGTGATGGATAGACTGGTAATTCATCAGACTCGTTTTCGTTTCTACTTGAGGAAACCACAGACTCTTCTGCTCTTGCTGAAACGGAGTCATCTTGGAAATGTCCCTCTGATTTATTTTTTAGATACTTGTATTCCAACTGCTCTTTCTCATTCAGATAATGATAGTTGGAATAAAGATAATCCAATCTCTTTTGTTCATGATAGGATAGCTTTTCTGATTCTCTACTCATACGTTCTCCGTTTCATTGTCGTTTAGCACATAGACCCAATAGTGGCCTAAGGTTTTGATAGATACCCCCAGGGATTCCAGTTCTTGATAAGCGAACGCAAACAGTGATTCGTCAGCATCCACCACATCGATGATAAAAAAATACTCCCCTAGGGCCGTTTTTAAAGGACGACTTTCAATTTTTGTTAAATTTAATTCTCTTGTAGCAAATGTAGATAGTGCCTGGCATAAGGAGCCCGCAATATTACTTGGTAAGGTAATCGCCAAACTATCCTTACTAGCAGCTTTCTTGAGCGAGCGGCTACCTTCAAAAGGTCGCTGACCAAGGATCCAAAAGCGGGTGAAATTTTGATCCATTTCCTGAATATTACTAGCTACCACTTCCAGACCATATTCATCCTTGGCCTCCAAAGGCGCAATGGCTGCAATAGGAAGTTCCGGATGTTGAGAGACATATCGAGCTGCATAGGAAGTCGAAGTTGTCATCTCTAGTCTTGCTTGCGGGAAATGCTCCTGTACATAGGCTTTCCCTTGGGCTAATGCTTGAGGATGCGAATAGATCACTTCAATGGCTTGATCCTGCTTAACTGCTAAGAGTTGTTGCTTAATGGGATAGACCACTTCTGCAATAGCCTGAAAATGAGCCTGGTGAAAGAGATAGTCAATCGTCTCATGGACACTACCTTCGATGGAGTTCTCAACAGGTATGACCGCATAATCTACTTGGTCGGACTCATAAGCTTTGATCACTTCTGTGATAGACCCGTAAGGGCATAAGGTCGCCTCTTCAAAACTTTCAAGGGCTACATGGTGGGTAAAGGATCCCTTAGGACCGAGATAAGCTACAAGCATCGGATGATCTCCACAATTTCTTCTGGTGTCTTATCAGCAACATCAATCACATGTGTGGCTACTTCTTCATAAAGGGGCAGGCGTTGCTCATACAAGGCACGAAAATCTTCTGGTTTTTTATTAAGAAAGAGGGGGCGCTTAGTTGCAAGATCCGCAGCCAGTCTTTGATAAAGCCGTTCAAAATCAATCCGTAAATAAATATTATAAGCATTCTTCTTGAGAAGCTCACGATTTTCTGGTTTCAGAACGATGCCCCCACCAGTTGAAATGACCGAGCTCTCTTGATTGAGTAACTCTTGCAATAAAAGCGACTCTTGCTGGCGAAAACTGTCTTCTCCATAGCAAGCAAAATAGTCAGAAATCGGCATTTCTAAGCGTTGAACTAGAAGTGCATCCATATCTGCAAAAGCTGAGTCCAATAAGGAGCCAATGGTCGTTTTCCCTGCTCCCATAAAGCCGAGTAGTACTTTAGGCATGAGACACCTTTTCTAAATCTGCAAAGAAGGTAGGATAGCTGGTATTAATAGATTCAGCACGCGCAAGTTCCACTTCACCATCGCTTACAAGCAGGGCTGCAATAGCTCCCATCATACCGATCCGGTGGTCACCAAAGGTCTGCAGACTAGCACCATGTAAGGGCGTTTTCCCCTCAATAATCATTCCATCCTCTGTTGGGGTGATGGTTGCTCCCATAGCATTTAAACTATCTGCCACTACTTGGATGCGATCCGTTTCCTTGACTTTCAATTCTTCAGCATCTTTGATAATGGTTTTCCCAGAAGCTTGAGTTGCCAAAAGAGCAATAATTGGAAGCTCATCAATCAAGCGAGGAATCAAATCACCCGAAATTTCCGTCCCATAGAGATCAGAAGTCTCTACGACAAGCGTCGCAGCCTTAGCAAGGGGATCAACATCCAATATTTGAAGCTTGCCTCCCATTTTTTCAATAACCTCTAGGATACCTGTACGAGTCTTATTGATGCCGACATTCTCTAGACGAATCTGACTATTAGGGACAATCAAACCAGCTACCAACCAAAAGGCTGCACTGGAGATATCACCCGGCACCGTCACCTCACAGGCTTGGAAGCTTTGAGGCCCACGTAGGCGAATTTCTTTGCCCTTCACGCTGATCTGGCCACCGAACTGCTGGATCATATCTTCGGTGTGATTCCGTGTCAGTTCTTTCTCTAGAATGACTGACTCCCCTTCTGCTTGTATGGCAGCAAATAGAAGAGCTGACTTGACCTGAGCAGAAGCTACCGGTAATGAATAATGGATTGGTTGTAACTCTTTTGTCCCATGAAGGTAAAGAGGAAGCATATCTCCCTCAGTTTGCCCCTGAACAGTGACTCCCATCTCTCGAAGGGGGATCGCCACCCGATCCATTGGTCGTTTGGACAAGCTATCATCTCCAACCATGGTGACTGGGAAGGGACTTCCTGCTAAGACACCCGCTATCAATCTAGTGGAGGTGCCTGAGTTCCCCATATCCAGATCATTTTTAGGTTGTTGAAAGGCTTCGAAGCCTTTTCCCTCAATGGTGATCACTTGACCATCATCTTGGATAGAGACGCCTAGGTCTCTAAATACTTGAATAGTGGATAAGACATCTTCACCACGTAGGATATCATAGACCTTAGTGGTTCCATGCGCAAGGCTACCAATGATAATCGAACGATGACTGATCGATTTATCCCCCGGAACATGAATAATTCCGTTTAAACCCTTACAATTCGTTTGTAATTTCATGGCTTACCCCTTCAAGCTTTTCTAAAAATTTTACCATAAAAAACAGCCATTTTCAACGTTCACTTGGAAGGTCCTCTAAGATGGGAGAGAAAAAGAGGTGGGCTCTCCACCTCTCCCTTATTTAAATAAATCTTGAACTGGATCAAAAATAATCCGTTCAATATCTCCTAGATAAACTGATAGTTGCTGTTGTTTGGTGAAAAACTCATTTACAATTGGGTTTCCTTGTAATTTCCCAGCAAAGTCCTGCATCTTCTTTTGTTGGTCTTCGGTTGGCATTTGTCCAGACTGGATGACTCCATGAATTTCTTGTTGGAAAGTCAGGTAGTCTCCGAATAATGCTTTTGAATCGGCATCGGCATCAATGGCTTCCTTACTAGCAAGGACAGCCTTGTATTCTGGTAAGTCACGAATTCCGCGTGACAACTCATTGGCTAGATCATAAATATTTGACATGTGATTTCTCCTTAACAATTTGGTTTTGTTCTATTATACAAAGATTCTGTTACATCTTGTGTTAGAAACTGCTATTTTTGTAAAAATCCTACTTAGGACCTATTTGATCACTACGCTATAATCCGTTTGCTCGGTGATCAAGGCTTCAGCCCGCGCTTGATCTGTAGCCGTCTTAAAGGAAATCTGGAGAATCCCGTAGACATCTTCCCGATTTTCCTCATTAATATGAATATTGACCAAGGAGGTACCACGAAGCAACTCTAAGATCCGAAGGATGACATCTTCTTCATCTGGGACATCCACAAAAATATCGAAGGTGCTTTCCACCCCTCCTCTCTTATCGATCTGCATATGTTGCCGTTGCTCTCGACTATAGTCAAAGAAGGACCAAATCGCATGTTCTTGCCCTTGGCGAATCATCTCGGCAACTTGCTCAAGACGATCCTGAAAATCTGCTATCCGATCAAGAACAGCAGTTGGATTGGATAGCAAAATGGAGGTCCACATGCTGGGCTCACTCTCCGCAATCCGCGTCATATCACGAAATCCCCCTGCAGCAAAGCGACCAGCTAGGCTATGCTCCTCTGTATAAGCAGCTGCTTGTCCCATCAGGGTAGCTGCCAATACGTGAGGAAAGTGACTAATCTGGGAAGTAACCCGATCGTGTTCTATTGGATCCACCTCGATGAAGCGGGCACCAAGCCCTGAGAGTAAATCCTTCAATTCCAAGACCGCACTTGGGTCTGTCGTAGCTGTTGGTGTAAAAATATAGTAGGCATTTTCAAAGAGGGTGGAGTCAGCTGAGGCAGCTCCTGTCTTGTGACTCCCTGCCATGGGATGCCCACCGACAAAACGGACTGGGAGATGTCTAAAAGCATTTTCGACAGCTTCTACAATGGCACCCTTGGTGGAGCCAACATCTGTCACAATGACTCCTTCTTTCAATGGCATTCTCGCCAGTTGCTGAAAGGTTTGGATGGTTTGCTTGACAGGTAGGGAGACGATGATGACATCAGCTCGAGAAGAAAACTCTTCCAAATCAGCCGTCACCTCATCAACAATTCCCTTCTTCAGAGCAATATCTCGTGAGGCCTGACTGCGATTATAGCCTAGTAAAGTCACTTGAGGATGGGCTTTTCGGATCCCCATAGCTAACGAAGCTCCAATCAGTCCTAGACCGACGATATAAACAACCTTTTCTTCCATCTATTTCTCCACTTAGAAAGCTTTAGTATAAGCCCGATGACGCTCGACAGCTTCCTTCAATTCTTCCAGATTATCAGAAGAGAACTTGTCCAAGACTTCTGTGGCTAAGACCGTTGCCACCACAGCTTCCATGACAACCCCTGCAGCTGGAAGTGCTGTTGGGTCACTCCGCTCCACTGTTGCCTTATACGGTTCGTGCGTTTCAATATCGACACTCATGAGGGGTTTATAAAGAGTTGGGATTGGTTTCATTACTCCACGAACGATAATTGGCTCTCCATTGGTCATGCCGCCTTCAAATCCGCCCAGATGATTGGTTCGACGAGTATACCCATCCTGCTCAGACCAGAGAATTTCGTCCATGACTTGACTGCCTTTTCGACGACCTGCTTCAAATCCTAGCCCAAACTCTACACCTTTAAAAGCATTGATAGAGACGACCCCTTGAGCAATCTTGGCATCCAATTTCTTATCCCATTGGGCAAAAGATCCCAGACCAACAGGTACACCACCTACAATCGTTTCGACGATTCCTCCAATGGTTTCCCCTTCTTTCTTCACACTATCGATATAGGCCTTGATTTCCTCTTCTCGCTCTCGATTGACGATGGAAACTTCTGACTGAGCGACCGCTTCCTTGATTTGGGAAACTGTTAGATTTTCCGGAACCTCTACCTCGATTCCTCCGAAATTGATGATATGGCTAGCTACTTGAATCCCAATCTCTTCCAATAGACGTTTGGCTACTGCACCTACTGCTACCCGCATGGTTGTTTCCCGAGCGGATGACCGTTCCAAAGAATTTCGCAAGTCATCAAAGCGGTACTTGATCCCGCCGACCAAATCAGCGTGACCTGGACGAGGCTTGGTAATTTTCCGGAGTCCCTTTTTCTTATCCTCCACATCACTGACAGACATGATCTCCAACCATTTTTGATGGTCTAGATTGGTGACATTCAAGGTGATAGGACCTCCCATGGTCAAGCCATGGCGAACACCAGAGGTGATCTCGACCTGATCGCTTTCAATCTTCATCCGTGCTCCACGACCGTAGCCTCCTTGGCGGCGTTTTAATTCGACGTTGATACAATCAGCTGTCAAAGGGAGCCCTGCTGGCACTCCTTCGATAATAGCTGTAAGTCGTGGTCCGTGTGATTCTCCTGCTGTTAAATAACGCATGCTATCTCCTTTGTCGCTTTCTAGTGTAAGAAGTCTCTCATCTCTTCCAATGGGACTGGATGGATCTGACAAGTTCCAATTTCAGGTACCAAAACAAGTTTCAATTGATTACCCCTCGCCTTCTTGTCTAAGGTCAAGGCCTGATAAAGCTTTTCCTTATCCCAAGTATGGAATTCCACTGGTAAGCCAAATTTTTGACACATTTGCCGGATAGCCTGTGTTAAACCGGCTTGGACCAATCCCTTAGCTTCTGCCACCTTAGTGATTTGCACCATTCCAATCGCTACGGCTTCTCCGTGCATGATCTGGCCATAACCGGCTGTTGCTTCGATCGCATGGCCAAGGGTATGACCAAAATTCAGAAATAGCCGAATGCCTTGGTCTAGCTCATCTTCGACGACCATCTTGCGCTTGACTTGACAGGAATGGGCAATCAAGGATTCTGCATGCTCATAAATAGACTCAATGGAGCCATCCATTTGATCCAGCTCTTCCCATAAGACTGGGTCTTCTATGAGACCGTACTTGATGACTTCCCCCATGCCCTCGATCAACTCGCGCGTCCCAAGGGTCCGCAGCACTTCAGGGTCAATCAATACCCCATCCGGTTGGGCAAAGGTTCCTACCATGTTTTTAGCATAGAGTGTATTGACTCCGGTCTTACCTCCGATAGAGGAGTCAACCTGAGCCGTCAAACTAGTCGGTACTTGGACGAAATGAATCCCCCGCATATAGGTGGAAGCCACAAAGCCAGCTAGATCACCGACAACACCACCCCCAAGAGCAAGGATGCCATCAGATCGTGTCATCCCATTTTTCGCTAAAAATTCATAGACTTTTTGAACGGTCGTCAGATTTTTACTAGCTTCTCCTTCCAGGAACTCATAGCTAATCACTGTAAATCCTTCACTTTCAAGGCTTTCTACCACCTGACTTGCATAAAGAGACCCTACATGGTTGTCTGAAATGACTGCTACTTTTTGAGCTTCCCATAAATGACTGAGCCAGGTTCCAACCTTTTGGATCGCTCCATTCTCAATGACAATCTCATAACCATTCTTTGGTAGATCAACATTCACCTTCATAAGGATCTCCTTTCAAATCCATGTGAAAAAGATTACAATTCCGCTATTGTATAAAAATAGAAAACAGAGCATACTTAATTAAGTTTTTCTGTTTTCTTCCATCATTTTTCTAATACATAATCTGGGTATTCCAATTTCAAGGCTTGCCAGACTTCCTCTTCCGGGAAAGTTTTATCCGTCATCAGTTCGAAGGCAACGGCAGCTTGATGGAAGAGCATTCCCAAGCCATTTAAGGTTTTTGCCCCTTGTTCTTCAGCTAATTGAAGAAAAGGTGTCTTGGCAGGAAAATAAGCTAAATCAGCTACTAGACATCCTTTAGGAAAGTTAAACTCTTTCGGAATAGGGAGAGAAGACCCATCCATTCCTAATCCTGTAGCATTGATCAATAAATCGGTCCCCTCTATCGTTGTATTCAACTGATCCCGACTAGATAAGTCATGAAGGACAATTGAAACAGCAAGAGCTTCAGATAGTGGAGCAAAGATAGCCTGATACTTATCTAAGCTTTCTGGACGAACAAATAAATGAATCTCGCCAACTCCTTGCCGACTGGCCTCTACAACAATAGCAGTCGCAGCACCACCCGCTCCTAAAAGGACGAGTTTCTTATTCTTTATCGAAAAAGTCTTGGGGAGACTCTTTAGAAAACCAAGTCCGTCTGTATTGTAGCCTGTTAAACGACCATCTTTCTGAACAATCGTATTGACCGAACCAATAAGTTGCGCGCTTCCGTCTACCTGATCTAAAAATGGCAAGACTTTTTTTTTGTAGGGCATGGAAATATTAGCGCCTAACATATCCAGTACCCGTAACTGTTGAAGACTTTGTTCGACTTGTTCTTCTTCCACTTCCCAGGCAAGGTAGACTGCATTGGTAGTGGTTAGTTGGTAAGCCCGGTTGTGAATAAAGGGTGAGATACTATGACGAATGGGCTTGGCAATCACAGCCGCCATTCGCGTATAGCCATCAATCTTCATCTAAGATCTCCCGAATCTTGTGCATGCTGGACAAGCTAATTTGACCTGGTGCACTTTGCTCTCCAACGCTAGCGTAGGACCAAACAGAACCAGTTAAATCGGCAGCAATGCGAGAGATTCGGCCGATTTTCCCCATAGAAATGGTGACGAATTCTTGTTCCGGATTTAGCGTTTTAAAACCACGTGTATAGTTCATCAAATCGAGAACATCCTGCTCGGTGTGAGCCATCACAGATACCTTGACCAATTTCGGTGTAAAGCTGGTTAATTCAGACATAATCTCCATCATATTCTCAGGTGTTTCCTGAAAATTATGGTAGCTTAAGCAAAGATTGGAATAATCCATCATCTGATTAAACTCGGCCTGATGACCAAAGTACTCAAAATCGACATAATCCGGATGATAGATGTTGTTGATATCATGGATAAGGGATACGTACTCTTCACCAGAAAGTTCAATTTCTCCTCCCTGCTCCCGTGTCCGTAGCGTAAATAAAATTTCACGCCCTGTAAATTTTTCAAAGATGGCAGGTGCTACTTGTAAGATATCATGTTTGTCCAAATAATCCGCACGCCATTCAATGACATCTGCATCCTGATAACGACTGGCATCAATGGCCTGTGCTTCTTCAAAATTTCTTGGCATTACAGAAACGACTAATTTCATTGATCCACCTTAATTGTAAAAACTTTCAAGTAATTACTACTTTCTTCCCTTTCATTGTATCGAAAATCAGCTGGAAGTCCTACTTCACTGATATAGCGATGCTTTTGGCCTTTGAAGCCCTTTTCAATTTCTTTCTTAAATTTATCCCGACTGACATTGGCAGCGTTCGTACTTGCAATTAAAATACCATTTGGATTTAAAATCTCTAGGGACTGCTCGATTAGCTTGTGGTAATCCTTCGCAACTGAGAAGGTACGCTTCTTATTGCGAGCAAAACTTGGCGGATCTAAAACGATCACATCATAGGTCAAGCCATGACGCTTGGCATACTTATAATAATCAAAAACATCCATGACGATAAAGCGGTGCTGGTCCAATGCTAGACCATTTGCCACAAAATGAGCTTGGGATAGTTCCCGACTACGCTTGGCAAGATCAACAGAAGTTGTTTCTACTGCTCCGCCCATGACCGCTGCCACCGAAAAAGCCGCCGTGTAGGAAAACATATTGAGTAAGGATTTACCTGCAGCTAAGCCATCTACTAAGCTAGCACGCACATCGTGTTGGTCCAAGAAAATCCCTGTCATCAAGCCATCATTCAGAAAGACTTGGTAGCGAACGCCGTTTTCCAAAATCAAAAAATGCTCTGGAGCTTCTTGACCAAATAGATGAGCCGACTCATAACCCGGATCCTTAAAGCGGATTTTTTCATATCCTCCCAAGACTTCGGGAAAAACCTCTTGAAAAGCTGCAAATATCAACTCTCGGATTTGATAGACGAAGGCATTGTAAATGGAAAAGACGGCATAATCTTCATAGAGATCAATGGTTAAGCCACCAAATCCGTCGCCTTCTTGATTAAAAATTCTAAAAGCAGTATCCAATTCCGACTGATAATAAGACTGACGTTTTGACTTAGCCTCAGCAAATAAGTAACTAAAGTAAGCCTGATCCAAGGTGATTTTCTTCGTAGAAACGACCCAACCAAGCCCCTTGTTTTGCTCTGAAAGGTAGCCTGTCCCTAGAAAATGACCTGAAGCTGTGACCAGCTCGACCACCTCATTGTCAAAGGGGAGTTGCCCAAAATCACTCTTCTCTAAAATCTTATAACCTTTATGGATTTTTTTCTCAACTTGTCGGTTAATTGTCAGCTTTTTCATACTTCTATTGTATCAAAATTTTCAAAAATTCACAAAGTCTCCTACTTAAGAATCCTATTATCAAGGAAGTATTCGCCATCTTTTTAAACAATCTCACTTCTTTTGTTTAGCTAATGATTACCAATATCAACCATACTCTTTTTTAACATCATTATTTACTTGCTTTGTTTTCAAAACGTTTTAAATTATGGTATACTGTTGTAAGAAAATTTTTAGGAAATAAGGCAAGGAAGTATATTTTTGTGAAAAAAATTACCAAAACGATACTCGATGCTATGAGTACCAGACTAGGATTTGTCTTTACCCTACTGTTGCTTTATTGGTTTAAAACCATGTGGGCCTATACAGTAGACTTTAATCTAGATATTCAAGGCTTTTATCAGGTTTTTCTCGCAGTGATCAACCCGATTCCACTCAGCCTCTTATTCATCGGTCTCGCTTTTTATATTAAGAGAACCAAACTCTTTTATTTGCTATCTTTTAGCATCTATATCATTTTATTTATCTGGTTGATATCCAACTCGATTTATTATCGTGAGTTTACAGACTTCGTAACAGTCAATACCATGCTGGCCTCTAGTAAGGTTTCTGCTGGTCTTGGAGCTGCAGCCTTAGAATTGTTCCGACCTTGGGACATTATCTATGTTTTAGACTTCCCGATTCTAGCTTTCCTCTTTTTAAAGAAATTGGTAAAACTAGATCCCCGTCCTTTTAACAAGCGGGCAAGTTTTGCAGTCACCTCTCTCTCTGCTATGCTCTTCTCCGCCAATCTTTTCTTGGCTGAGATTGACCGTCCGGAATTATTAACGCGTGGATTCTCCAATTACTATGTGGTTCGTGCGCTTGGCTTGCCAGCCTTCCTAGGTTACAGTGCCAACCAGACCTACATGGCCAATAAAGAACGCTCAAAGGCTTCTAAAGTAGATTTGAAGCCGGTAGAAGAGTATGTTGCTAGCCATTATGCTCAACCAAATCCAGAAACCTTTGGTCTCGCTAAGGGACGTAATGTCATCTATATCCACTTGGAAAGCTTCCAACAATTCTTGATCGACTATAAATTGAAGGTTGACGACAAAGAATACGAAGTGACCCCTTTTATCAACTCGCTCTATCATTCAAATGAAACCTTTGCATTTGCAAATGTCTTTAACCAGGTAAAAGCTGGTAAAACATCGGATGCAGAGACCATGATTGAAACGGGCTTGTTCGGTTTGAACCAAGGTTCCTTTATGGTGAACTACGGTGGGACCAATACCCAGCAAGCAGCTCCTTTCATTCTTTCTAAGAATGGTTACCAATCCAGTGCTGTTTTCCACGGAAATGCCGGAAGCTTCTGGAACCGTAATACAGCCTACAAACAATGGGGCTACCATTACTTCTTTGATGCTTCTTATTTTACCAAGCAAGATGATACCAACTCCTTCCAGTATGGACTTAATGATAAGATCATGTTGAAGGATTCCATAAAGTACTTGGAACACATGCAACAACCGTTTTATACTAAGTTCATTACCGTCTCCAACCACTATCCTTATACGACGAGTCTGATTGGGGACGAAATCGGCTTCCCTCTTGCAGAGACGCAAGATGAAACCATTAATGGCTATTTTGCAACAGCCAACTATTTGGATGCTTCCATCAAGGCCTTCTTCGATTATCTCAAAGCTTCTGGTCTTTATGAGAACTCCATTATTGTTCTGTATGGGGACCACTACGGTATTTCAAATTCTCGAAATCCAGCTCTGGCTCCCTTGCTAAATAAGAACTCTGAAACTTGGTCAAGTTATGATAATGCTATGTTACAACGGGTGCCTTATATGGTGGTCGTTCCTGGCATGAACAAAGGGAAAGTCATTGAGACCTATGGTGGAGAGATTGATATGCTTCCAACATTGGAACACTTGTTAGGAATTGATTCTAAGAACTTCCTTCAAGTTGGTCAAGACTTATTATCTCCAAATCATAGCCAAATCGTTGCTTTCCGTTCTGCTAACTACTTTGTGACCCCTGAGTATACAAGTTACAGTGGGCGGACCTATTACACCAAGACTGGTGAAGAAATCACCAATCCAGACGAATCAACGAAAGAGCAACTGGATAAAATCCGTGAGGCAGCTAATTTACAACTCAAGATTAGTGATAGTATCCAAACGGGGGACCTCTTACGATTCTACACTGGAAATGATCTTGGTAAAGTCAACCCGGATGACTACTCCTACAACAACTCGATGAAAGCATTGAAGAAAATTGAAAAAGAAAAAGGGGATGCATCAACCAGCCTCTATAGCCAAAAAGGCAATCAATCAACGGTTGATCTCTTCAAAGCACCAAGCTATAAAGATCTCCACCCTGAACAGTTCAGTTCTTCTTCTTCGAGTGAAGATTCCAGCTCAAGTAGCTCAAGCTCATCTTCATCAGAAAAAAAATAAGATTGGGACCTCCCAATCTTATTTTTGAATATAGACAAACTGTTTTTACTTTAAGGAAGCTGGACTGTTTTTCAAAAAACACTTCTATTACCTTGGATTATTAAAGCAAATCTAAAACTTTCCGCTGTGAGAAAAGTACTTGAAACATAGTGTTTCAAGTACTCGGGAGTTTTGAAACTTTAGGTTCAAAACTAAGTCTTGGAACTTCAGAGAAGTTCGCTGACGTCCGTACTCACCTAAGGAAAGTTTTTAAGAGGGCATTATCTTCTATTTGAAATAAGATTGGGAAATCCCAATCTTTTTTTTATTTATTTCTCCATTCAAAGATGGAAGCTGTTAAATTCTCAACATAGAATGGACGTTTATTTCGACTATTTCCAACAAGGAGTTCAAGATGATCTGCGTTCTGGAGATAGAATGGTAGTCCACTGGTGTTAAAAATGACATAGTAGTGTTTGTCCCAATTTAATTCAAAGACAACAACACCACTGCCCATATCTGCTGTATGCACGAAGACATGTTGGTAGATTTCCTCATAAGATTCAAGGGACAAGGCAGGCAGGGTCTTCTTCAAATGAATCAATTGGCGAACATAGTCAACAGTATCCTTATTTACAGACACTAGATTCCAGTCGACTTGGTTGACAGCATCAGGTGCATTATAAGAATTCATGGCCCATTCTCGATCTTGAGGTGTCACTTCCCCATCTTCACCCGTTGCAACTAACTTGGTTCGTAAGAACTCTTGGCCAACTTGCATAAAGGCTATCCCTTGGAAGAGGAGATTCATGGCTGTCGCTACCTCTACCTGCTTCTTAATTTTTTCCTGAGAATCATCTGGATGAACATAAGAAAGTAAATCATAGAGGTTGTAGTTGTCATGGGCTTCTACATAGTTGAGGACCTGACTTGGAGTTAGGAAAGATCCCAACTCTGCACTTCCAAGTACGGAGCGCGCAATGATATCTTCTGTAGACTTGCGACTAACATACCCACGTTTAATGGATCCGAAGACTTCAGCTCCCTTAATGGCATCTCGTGAAGTATCATTAAAGAAACCGACTTGGGCCATTTGATAAGCATTGTCCTTTTTAGCCTTATCTTCTGGAGCCAATCCTGTCCCCATATCCCAACCTTCTCCATAAAGGAGAATCCGTGGATCAATCGCGTCCATGGCTTCACGGATTTCATTCATGGTATCCACATCGTGAATCCCCATTAAGTCAAATCGGAAACCGTCAATCTTATATTCTGTTACCCAATACGTCAAGGAATCAATCATGAATTTGCGGTACATCTCATGCTCACTGGCCGTCTCATTCCCAACTCCTGTACCATTTTGGAAGGATCCATTTGGATTCATCCGGTAGTAATAATCAGGAACGGTTGTTTGAAAGGCTCCATCTTCTGTCGAATAGATGTGATTATAGACCACATCCATGACTACCGAAATACCCGCTTCATGATAGGCGTGTATCATTTCTTTTAACTCGCGCATGGTGGTCTTAGGGTCGTGAGGTTTGGTCGAGTAACTAGTCTCTGGAGCAGAGTAATTCTGCACATCATAGCCCCAATTATAGAGGACATTCCCGTCTTCATCATAGGTCTTATAGCGGTCGGTCACTGGTTGCAGTTGGACTACATTGACCCCTAATTCCTTGATGTAGTCAAAGGCTGTGGCATCCCCTTGGGCGTTCTTCGTCCCAGTCTGATGAGCTCCTCGGTAGGTTCCTCGATAGGCTTCATCCACACCGGAAGTTGGAGAAATGGTCAAATCCCGGACATGCATTTCATAGACAACCGCCTGACAAGGATTATCCAGACGCCAGTCAGCCTTTTCATAAGTTTCTGTCTGAAAGGCAGGGAAGATGCAATCCTGATGAGAAAGAATGGCAGATTTTTTCCCATTTTCACTGGTAGCGATCGTATAAGGATCACGCGCAATCTCAGTATGGTAATCAAAATAAACCTTATACTGATAGGCTAGTCCACTGAGGTTTCCCATGACATCCGCATACCAGACACCACAGTTATTGCGAACATGGTCGCTAGATTCTCTCTGGCCACGAACCATTGGGACAATCTTCCAGACCTTGCTGTCATTAGCGACAGAATCATAGATGAGAAGGTCTACTTTATTGGCAGTAGGTGCCCAAAGTTTAAAGCGATAATCATCATCTTGCTGGCGATATCCCAACCAACCCTGATAGCCCCATTTGGCATCAAATTCTTGATAGTGCGTCACCATATCAAAAGCGTGTGGCTTCCGACGGCTATATTCATGACTGGTCATTGCAGCCTGCAAGGAATAATAAACTGTATCATCTCCTTTGATTAACCAGACTTCTCGCACATTCCCTTCAGGCAAAAGCTCAATATGGTATTCGTCTGACTGACTGATCCAGTTTCCTTCCTTGATGATGACATGGCCAATGCGTTGAGGTGTCTCACAGTTATAAACTAAGAGCCCCTCAACTCCAAAATAATCGAGCTTGGAGAAAGAAACTTCCTCTCCCCATACTCCTTCATGCCACTTCCACATGTCACGGGCAAAATAATCACCGACGGGATGATGGTAGTGGATTTTTACTTGATACTGATGCATCGTATTGTATTTCCTATTTCCTAATTAACTAAGTAAGAAGAAGCTGGCATTACCCACTCTCAGCAATGATTCTCCATTATTCTTCTGATTTATATTCTGAACGGACCAGAGCATCGTCATTAATTTCATCGATGTTGGCAAAAAATTCTAAGTGATTGTGGAAAACCTCCAGTTCTACCGGTGTATCTCCGCCGTATTCGCCATCTAAATTAATCTTGAACTCATCTTTCTGATCCAAAACTTCAATTTTTAATTTAGAGGTTTTGAGGTATTCAATATTTGAATCATTAACGTGTTTCCCACCATTTACAGCTTGCATAATGAGAGACAGCATTTCAAATAATTTAGCTGTTTTGACTAAGATCAAGGTAAAGTTCCCATCATCAAGTTTAGCATCTGGTGCTACACTTTCAAAGCCACCGATCGAATTGGTCAATGCTGCGAAAACAAGAGAAACTGGTCCAACATAGACCCCATTGTCGTGTTCAATCCGTACCTTTCGGGTTTTATTTTTAGGGAATTTTTTCACAGCTTCGGCCACATAAGCAAAGTAGCCATAGCGTGATTTCACTTCACTTGGTACGCTAAAGGTTAATTCGGACAAGGTTCCTGCTGCAGCAATATTGATAAAATATTTACTTCTGTAAGCACGGCCAATGTCCATTTGAATAGTTTGATTCTTCTCAATGATCCGTGCAGCTGCGACTGGGTCTCCCATTGGAATCTTCAGTGCACGAGCATAATCGTTGGTTGTTCCAGTTGGAATAAAAGCCATCTTTGGACGGTGTTGCAAGCTAGCAACCCCATTGACAACCTCATTAATAGTCCCATCTCCTCCAGCAGCAATTATCAAATCAAAACCAGCTTTTGCAGCTCGTTCTGCTTCTAATTGAGCTGAAAGGGGCTCTGGAGTGGTCTGATAGGCACTTGTTTCATAGCCAACATCCTCTAACACATCCAAAACTTCTGCGATATTCTTTTTAATGATTTCCTGACCAGAGGTCGGATTATATATCACTCGTGCTTTTTTAATCTTATTTTCCATACATGCCTCTATAATCTTTCAAGCCAGGCTTCATCCTGTATTTCAATCGATAATTCCTGCGCTTTGCTTAATTTACTTCCCGCATCGCGACCTGCTACTAATAGGTCAGTTTTTTTGGACACGGAACCTGTGACTTTAGCCCCTAAGGCTTCTAATTTAGCCTTGGCTTCCGAACGTGTCAGACGTTCCAGTTTACCAGTTAAGACAACTGTTTTACCGGACAAAGGAGCATCTGCTACAACCTTTTGTCCAAGGTAATCTAAGTTTACCCCAGCATCCTTAAGCTCTTCTAAAAGAAGTTGAGAGCCTTCCTGGGCAAAATAACGCTTAAGACTTTCAGCAACCACCATTCCTAAACTGTCTATCGCCGCAATCTTTTCAACCTCTGCATCTGCTATAGTTGGAATGGAATGGAATTCCTGGAGCAAGAGCTGGCTAGCCTTACTTCCCACATGACGAATTCCCAGACCAAACAATAGTTTTTCAGCAGAATTCCCCTTCGATGTCTGAATAGCATCTACTAATTTTTGGGCAGATTTTTCTTTAAATCCATCCAATTGTAAGAGATCATCCACGGTCAGGCGATAAATACCTGCTACATCTTGAACCAGTTCTTTAGAAAACAGTTTTTCAACCACTGCTGGCCCCAAGCCAGTAATGTTCATGGCATCTCGGCTGGCAAAGTGAGCTAGGCCTTCCTTGATTTGAGCCGGACAACGGGGGTTGATACAACGCAAGGCCACTTCATCTTCAAAATGAAGGAGCTCGCTCTGACAACTCGGACAATGGCTCGGAATCTCTAATCGCTCTTCTGATACTCGTTTATCCATGACAACACGCAAGACAGCTGGGATAATGTCCCCGGCCTTATAAACAATAACCGTATCGTCCTTGCGGATATCTTTCTCAGCAATGTAATCTACATTATGGAGAGTAGCACGACTAACCGTCGTCCCTGCCAGCTGAACGGGAGTCAAATTAGCCGTTGGTGTCACCACTCCAGTCCGACCGACTGTCCAATCAACTGACAAGAGTTTTGCTTCTTTCTCCTCAGCTGGGAATTTGTAAGCCACTGCCCATTTGGGAGCCTTGACGGTAAAGCCAAGTTCTTCTTGAACAGCTAGATCATTTACTTTAATCACGACCCCGTCAATATCATATGGAAGTTGATCGCGCATGGCTGCAACTTCTTGAATATAAGCCCAGACTTGCTCGATACTGGTCGCTGTCTTGTGATGAGGATTGACGACAAAACCGAGGCGGTTTAGTTTGGCTAATACCTTCTCTTGGGTCGCTTGATCAGTAGGACTAGCTTCCTGGTAGAGGAAGGTCGCGAGCTTGCGCTCCGCAACAATTTTCGTATCTAACTGTCTAAGAGTACCGGCTGCAGCATTTCGAGGATTCGCAAACTCTGCCTCTCCATTTTCTTGGCGGGACAAATTTACGGCATCAAAAGACGCACGGGGCATGTAACATTCTCCGCGAACGGTTAATGTAAGAGGTTCCGGTAGAACTAGAGGAATATCGCGAACTCGCTTGAGGTTCTCGGTAATATTTTCTCCAACACTCCCATCCCCCCGCGTAGCACCAATTTCGAGGACACCATCCACATAAGAAAGTGAAATAGATAGACCATCTATTTTTAACTCACATACATAGGTGACAGATGGAAATTCCTTGCGAACCCGTTGGTCAAAGGCCACCAATTCTTCATAAGAAAAGGCGTCCTGCAAGCTATAAAGCGGGTAAGTATGCTGGTATTTTTCAAATCCTTTGAGAATGGTTCCTCCTACCCGATGAGTTGGACTATTTGGTTGGACTAGTTCTGGATAGGCTTCTTCTAATTCTACAAGTTCTCGGTATAGACGATCATATTCTTGATCAGATACCGAGGGAGCATCTTTGGTATAATATTCTTCCGCATATTGGTTGAGTAGATTTACTAACTCTTTTATTCTGGTTTCCATACTTCTATTTTACCATAAAAACGCTTTACTGTGGCCTGTCTGACTACTTCCCACTAGAAAAAAAAGCATTTTTTTACTACCCATCCGAAATCCTACTTCAATGAGTAAAAAAAGCCTGAAGCAAGGCTTCAGACTCTTAATTTATTGAGTTAAATCAATATGATTTGAAATTCGTTTGATCAGAATCGCTCCGACAATCAGAGAAGCGAATTCACCCAAACCAGTAGTCAACCAATTCAAGAAGAATGGTGTTTCGTTTATAATATGCAATTCTAAGGCAATCGTGAACATAGAGAGGGCAAAGAAAATTGAAAATAAGAAATGATCCTTGCGAATCCATCCATTAAAGAGCTCTTCCTTTTCAAATTGTTTAAATAGGTAAACCCCAAGTGTTACAAAGACCAAGGTAGATCCACCACCAACGATCAAATCGACAATTCCGTAACTCATGAAGTTAGAAATCATACACCCAATGGTAACAGACCAAATGTATTTTCGATTGTAGAAAGCCATGAAGTTGAGCATTTCAGAAACACGGAATTGGATCTCATTGCTTCCGATGGCATTCAACGGGGGCGTAATGGTCAAGGCCACATAGAGAGCTGCAACTAGGGCAATCTGTGCCAAGTCACGAACAGTATAGTTTTTCATCGTTTTCTCCTTTAGCGGTTTTACCGCGTCTAATATGCTTGGTGAAAGAAGCTAAGCACCAAGGGTTGATCTTTGCCGATGACCCAAACTAATAGATTTCAAAGCAACAAATCAACTTTATAAGTATAGCATAAATAAGGAAATTATGATAGACTAATTGTATGAAAAAACTACTTAATCGAATCTTTGATAATGAAATTTTAGCCTACCTGATCTTTGGTGTTGCTACAACGATTGTATCCGTTGCTACTCGGCTGATTGTTTTCCAACTGACAGACCAGGAACAGCTAGCTACCTTGATTGGAAATATTGCAGGAATTCTTTTTGCCTTTGCTACCAATGATACGATTGTCTTTAAACAAGAAAGAAAAGGCTGGATGAAACGGTTGATTGTTTTCTCTTTTGCTAGAATGGGAACTCTGGTGCTGGACCTCTTGATGACCACCATCTTTGTAACCCAGTATCCGCAAATCATTGGTCAGTTTGTCAATATGAATCGGACGGCTATCAATACCATCGAAACCTTTGCTGCCCAATTTATGATTGTCATTTTGAACTATATTTTCAGTAAACTTTTTGTCTTCCGAAATAAGAAGTAAGTTTCAAATAACTATAAAAAACCGCCAGAACTCATATGGTCTCTGACGGTATTTTTTTATACTTCTAGACTAGATACTTGGGCGCTTACATAATAAATCTTTCCTTCCACACCAAAGTAGTCCTTGACCAAGCCTTTTAATTCGTCCATTGCTTCTTTGGCCCGTCCTGCTTGCTCTTCAGTCACTGCCTCCATCACAAGAATAGCCTGTCGTGTTTCTTCTGTCAGCATGGTTCTTTGAGCCTCTCTCCAATTCAAACAACGGCAAACAGCCCCTTCTTGATCATAATAAATGATCTCTTCCGGCAAAGCAGGAGCGTCTTCCTCAGCTCCTAGCGGGAAGAATGGCTCTCCCCCCTTAGCTTTTCCTAAGGATAAGCCTCCAGCTAATTTTTCCATATCCTCACCACCACAGGGGATAGCATAGGCTAGCGAAACACTATTGTAGAGATCAACCAAAGGATTAATCGGATAAAACTCCCGTCCTTGCGACACACGTTTCAATAGGGCTTCAATGGAAGAACGAGCTCCTTTTTTGGTCTTAAATTTGGTAAAAGCCTGACGCCATTCTTGAACGACTGGACTAGCAGTGAACTGATCTTCATCAATATATTCTTTTGATCGTGCGACTCCCTTGTCGAGCAGATCCTTAAAATATGGATCCTTGCTCTCATCGACATGATTGTCAATACCTTCTACTGTCATCACCACTACTTTTGCTTGGGGAAACAAATCCCAAAATGCCTGATCTACTGTAAATTTCATTTCTTTACCTCACTATAGTTTCTTTTTTGACCTTTTTTCACTAGCTCCCAATCCGCCGCTACGTTTTCTCTCATTTTAGCAAGCCATTCCTCTAGTTGAAGGATTTCTGGCTTTGAAAATCCCTTTAAGGCAGCCTTTTCAGAATAAGCATGCTCAGCAAGGATAAAAGGATAAAGTGCTTGACCCTTTTCCGTCAGGATCCATTTTTTTATCTTTTGATTGGAAGGATCATTTAATTCTCGGATAAATCCTTTATCAGCTAATTTTTTAACAGAGCGGGCTACTGTTGAGCGGTCTACTTTTAATAAATCGGATAACTCCTCTTGAATAATTCCTGGTTGCTCCCCAATCCGTACTAAATACAGGTATTGGCCTCTTGCCAGCTCCAAATCTCGGAACTCAATATTGGCAATCGAATCTAATGCTCGGGCTATGATGCCAATCTCTCTTAGAACCTTCATCTGCTCCTCCTTTCCTTTAAAAGGAGTCTATCAAATTTTTATTGCAAATGCAACTAAATATACCTAAAATAAAAAGCCGGATGAAAACCGGCTTGTTCATGTATGACTACTTTGAGATCAGTCCTGATTTTTTCTCAAGTTTTTAAGATGGAAACGACGCTTGAGTGACGCTTCTTTTTGGTGAAAAGCTACTTGAGAAGACTTGTACTTGGCTACCACATCCCCATCTTTTGTTTCAAATCTCGCTTCAATCGCATATTGAATACTAGCATTTAAGATACAGCCAATAATCAATACTTTAGCTACCAGGATAAACCAGAACATAATGACCGCTAAAAGGACTGACCCGAAGAAACGAGCATCTAAGAAACTCGTGATGTAGTGATCAACATATTTCCAGAAAATATTCAAGGTCAAATAAAGGACTGCTGTCACAAAGATGGCTCCCGGAAAGACATAGCGAAACTTAGGAATTTTGATATTGGGAAGAGTGTAATAGAGCAAGAGCAAGGTTAAAAAGAGCAGGAAGTAAACCGAAGGTCCTGAAATATTTAAGAGGCGAAGGTAGATACTTTCATCAAACTTGAAAATTTCATAGACGGAACGAATAATCATCCGGCCAAACATGGTCAAAACCAAAGATAGACCGAACAAACCTTGCAGAGCAAAACTAATCAAAATACTGAAGATTCTCGCCCAGATAATCCCCCTCTCCTTCTCCACTCCATAACTTTTATTGAAGGCTCTCTGCAGGTAAGCGATACACTGTGAGGAGACCCATAAAGCCGAAATGATGGAGAAACTAAGCAAACCAGTAGACGGCTTAGTAAGCACCGATGAAATAACTTGCAAGACAATCCGGTACATGGAAGCAGGTAATACTTCACGCAAGGTCAGCAAAATCTGAGTCGGACGAATCTGGAAGTAAGGAAGGATATTGGCTGCAATCAACAATAAAGGGAGAATAGAAATCAATAAATAATAGGCCACTGCTATACTTGTGATGTCCGATTCAGAGGCCATATAAAAGCGCAAGAACCCCTTAATAAACGGTCGTTGGCCTAGCCATTTTAGAAACTTTTTCATATCTTTCCTCCCCTAAACAAAGTCATAAAAAGAGAAAAGAGCGAAACCGTTTTTTATCTTCAGCTCCATTCTTTCCTCTCTACTTGTTTTAATAGGTTCCTTCTTCGCCTTGACTAGTCAAAATAACAGGACCGTCTTTTGTAATCACAAATTGATGTTCGTACTGACAAGAAAGTCCACCGTCAAGGGTTTTGTGGGCCCAACCTGTCTTCATATCTGTATCGATCTCCCAAGTTCCGGTATTAATCATCGGTTCAATAGTCAAGACCATCCCTTCACGTAAGCGCAAGCCACGTCCTGCACGTCCGTAGTGAGGAACCATTGGTTCTTCATGCATGGTTGGTCCTACACCGTGACCGACCAAATCGCGTACTACACCATAGCCTTTGCTTTCAGCATATTCTTGAATCGCTGCTCCAATATCACCCAGACGATTTCCGACAACCGCTTGTTCAATCCCCTTATAGAGACATTCCTTGGTGACATCCATGAGATCTTTGACCTCTTGGGAAACATTCCCAACTGCATAGGCCCAACAAGAATCAGCCAAACCACCAGAGTAGTTTTCTGTATACTTTTTCACTTGTGCAACATTATCAAAGTCCAACTTTGAGACATCAACAACAGACTTGTCTAAGGGTTCAGACAAGACCATATCCACCTTTAAGAGGTCACCATCTTTTAAGACATAGTGGCGAGGAAAGGCGTGAGCCACTTCATCATTGATCCCACAACATGTCGCATAGGGATAGTCCATCAAGCTTCCTTCTACACCGATCTGAAGGGGCAAGACGTTGGCTTCTTTACAGCGACGTCGAACATACTCTTCGACTTCCCACAGATCGAGACCTGGTTTGATCAAATCCCGTAGGCCAATATGGATACTAGCAAGAAAGTCTCCTGCACGGTCCATGGCTTCGATTTCACGCTGTGATTTCAATGTAATCATCTATTTCCTACTTCCATTCTAATTAATTTTCAAAGTGACGGTGGCCTTCGTAACTAATTGCAGATTCAAGTACAAATCAAAATCTATAATAGCCGATCGTCTAGTCTGGCGAACAATACGCGTTTCAATTCGCAAGGTATCGTCCACTTGAACAGCTTGGAGATAATAGACCAAGAGCTGTTCGATAATTAAATTTTTTCCAGAATTCATCATGAGCTGGCGAGTGACTGTTGTTAGAACTTCAGTGAGAACGCCATTCGAGAGAACACCACTCTTTTCTAACATACTTGGTTCAACCGTCAATTCAAAATGATTGGCTTGCAGAACTACTTTTTGACTGATTTGTTCACTAAAGGTTGGCAAGCCCGACAATTGTTCCTTGCTCACCCGGTCCATGACCGCACGACGAGTAATAACCCCTAACAAGGTTTGATTGCTGCGAATAACAGGGATCATCTCAAAATCTTCTGCAATCATGCGTTGACTGACATTGGCGATACTAGAGGATAGGTTTGTCGTAAAGACGCTACGGGACATGACCTTGTCCAGAGTTGTCTGGGGTGTCTTGTCTCCGGCATCCCGCATGGTCACCACTCCAACAACCATTTGGTGCTGATTGACGACAGGAAAACGACTAAACCGGCTTTTTCTTACCAAGTCCAAATAATCTCGTACGGTATCTGTTTCCCGTAAAAAACCATATTCATGCATAGGCGAATAGACTTGTTCGACCGTTAAAATATCTGTTTTTATTTGCATATTAGCGAGAGCACGGTTGATCATGGTCGCCACGGTATAGGTATCATGCTTGGTACGTAAGATAGGAGTTTGACCACTGCGACCCAGTTCCAAAATAGAAGGATCGACGTCAAAGCCACCGGTTACAAGAACAGCATTGTCGTGTTGGAGGGCCAGACGCTGGATATTGGTCCGGTCTCCCACAATGAGGAGTCCACCTTCAGAGACATAATCTAAAATATGCTCTTCTGTCATGGCCCCGATATAAAACTTGTTGAACTCTCGTTCCAGCCCTTCTTTCCCTGCCAAGACTTCCGAACCGGTAATTTCTACAATCTCTCGGAAAGTCAGATGTTCTAGGACAGCCTTTTTGGACTTGACACGAACTGTCCCACTACGAGGTCTCGTTTCAACAATTCCACGATTTTCAGCTTCTTTAATCGCCCGATAGGCAGTCCCATCACTCACCTGCAAATAGTTCGAGATACTTCTCACACTGACACGTTTGCCAATTGGTAGTTTCTCCAAATAATCTAAGATCGCTTGGTGTTTACTCATTGAGATCTCCTCTATCTATGCAGAACTCGTAATAATCCCGCATCTTTCGGGTATAGCGGTCACTCCCCTTGAATTGCCGTTTCAAACTATAACCGGCATGTAAAGCCACCTGTTGACTGGCAATATTTTCAACATGGGTAATGATTTGGACTTGTTTGAGATGAAATTCCTGAAAGGACAAGAAGGTAATCTCTTTGACAACCTCTGTCATGAGGCCTTGACCCCAATAGTCCTTGTGTAAGAAATAACCAAGTTCTGCTTCTTTCTTAATTTCATCCAACTTTTCAAACTTAATCGATCCAATCACACGGTCTGTTCTCTTGTCACAAATCGCCCATATTCCTAAAGGATTCTTTAGAAAATAATTCGCCAAGACATACTGGCATTCCTCTAGGGAGGTTTGTGCTGGGAAAATAAAAGGCAAATTCTCTGGATTGGAGGATATGGTATAAAAGTCAGCGGCATCACTATATAGAAAGGGCCTCAAGAAGAGGCGCTCTGTTTCAAAACATGAAAATGCTGCTAGTTGCGTCCAAATGTTCATAAAAATCGTTCGTTATGCTTCATCAATCAGCTCGATGTCAGCTCCCAATTGTTGCAATTTTTCAATAATATGCGAATAGCCGCGAAGGATAAACTCAATATTGGTAATCTCCGTTCTACCCTGAGCCATCAATCCAGCAATCACCAAGGCAGCACCTGCACGCAGGTCTGTCGCCTTAACTGGAGCACCTGTTAATTGATTCGGTCCTTGGTAAACAATGCGATCACCAACTGTTTCAATGGTAGCACCCATTCGCATCAATTCAGCCACATGGTTGACCCGCTTTTGATAAATGGTATCTACGATGCTTCCCTTTCCATTAGCGGTCAAGAGCAATGGAGTCAAGGGTTGCTGCAAATCCGTTGCAAAGCCAGGGTAAGGAGAGGTTTTGATGTGAACAGCTTTCAGATTTTCTTGCTTTTCAACAAACACACTATCCTCAGAAATCGTCATACGAACGCCCATTTCTTCCAACTTAGCGATAAAGCTTTCTAGGTGTTCGTAGAGGACATTCGTAATTTGAATCCCTTCTCCCACAGCAGCAGCAAGAGCGATATAAGTCCCTGCTTCGATGCGATCGGGGATCACTTGGTGACGCGTCCCGTGGAGATAGTCCACTCCTTCAATGGTAATGATATCTGTACCCGCACCACGAATGTGTGCTCCCATATTATTGAGAAGGGTCACGACGTCAATGATCTCAGGTTCACGAGCAGCATTTTCAATAACGGTACGACCTTCCGCTTTAACAGCTGCTAGAATGGTATTAATAGTTGCTCCAACGCTAACCGTATCCATATAGATAGCTGCGCCACGAAGACTCTGTCCATTTGTGGAAAGGTTCATACTCGAACCATCCATGGTCATCTTAGCACCCATCGCCTCAAAGGCTTTCAAATGCAGATCAATGGGACGTGGACCTAGGTCACATCCCCCTGGTAAACCTACAGTTGCGCGGCCATAACGTCCCAATAGACTTCCGTAGAAATAGTAAGAAGCGCGAAGACTGTTGATCTTTCCAAATGGCATTGGCATATCTTGTACACCACGTGGATCGATAATAAGAGTCTCCCCATCTCGCTCCACCTTTGCCCCCATGAGGGTCATGATGTCAATCAAGCTAGCCACATCTGAAATATCTGGAACACCATCAAGGGTCACAATTTCGTCTGCTAAAATAGTCGCTGGAATAAGGGCCACCACGCTATTTTTGGCACCACTAATGGTCACGTCACCTTTTAAAGGGCGACCACCATTAATAATAATTTTTTTCATGTTAATTTATATAAGCTCTTTCAATCATTCGGTAAAAATTACCGCGTCTATTATATCATAAAAACGCTTCATTTTCCACTCTTTCTTATCTTTTGATCGGTCAATCCAATCCTTAGAAAACCTCAACTATATGTTTTACTATTTTTTTATATTTTTGCTTGCAAACCTAATTTATTTATGTGTTATCTTGTTGTTTTTTAAAAAAAGGCAGCCCTTTTCCGACTGCCTTTTCTGACTTTATTTCACTTCATTTCCTACTTCGTATTTACTGCCTTTTAGAGCTCGGCTCAAGGACCATTTCCAAGGTTTCCCTTCAATGGTTACTTGATGCTTTTCCAAATCGACACTTACTTTTTCCACGCCTTTTACAGCAGATAATTTTTCAGTGACAGCATTGGCACAACCTTGGCATTTCATTCCTGTAATTTCATATGTTTTTGACATAATTATTTTCCTTTCTTTTACATGAGGAGATGATTTTTCTCCAAGTTCTTACAATTTTTTTCTCTTTAATCTGAGAGCATTCAGTACAACCGATACCGAACTAAAACTCATGGCTAGACCTGCTAACATCGGGTTTAAGAGCGGGCCACCAAAGAGATAGAGAAGCCCCATCGCCACCGGAATGGCTAAAACATTGTAGATAAAGGCCCAGAACAAGTTTTCCTTGATGGTCTTAATCGTGTAACGACTAATTTCCAAGGCTCGGACAACATCCATTAATTGCGGTTTCATGACCACGATATCCGCACTTTCCATGGCGATATCTGTCCCAGATCCCATGGCAATCCCGATATCCGCGGTTGCAAGAGCTGGTGCATCGTTGATTCCATCTCCCACCATGATCACAGACTTGCCTTCTGCTTGCAAATCTTGGATCACCCGTGATTTTTCTTGAGGAAGGACTTGACTGATGACCTGCTGGATTCCAGCCTTCTTGGCAATCGCTCGAGCAGTCCGTTCATTATCCCCAGTCAGCATGATGACCTCCTTGCCCATTTTTTCTAGGCTAGCAACCATTTCTAAACTATCTTCCTTAATCCGGTCTGCTACTCCAAATAGGGCCAAGAGTTGTCCATCTTCAGCTAAGAAAATCGGGGTTTGTCCATCCTGAGTTAAGTCCTCCAAGTCAGCCTTGGCAAGATGAATATCGATTCCTTCCTCATCCATGAGCGTTTGATTCCCAGCCAGATAAACCTTCCCAGCATAGCTAGCAGTGAGTCCCCTTCCTGTTAGACTAGAGAAGTTTTCCATCTCTAATAAGTCTATATGCTCTTCTTTCGCAGCATCCAAAATAGCTTGTCCTAGCGGATGTTCGGACTTGGCTTCCAGAGAAGCTAGGACTTGTAAGGCATGGTTCGTTTGACCATAGGTATAGGAAGAAGACAACTGAGGTTTACCTTGAGTGATGGTCCCCGTTTTATCGAAGACCAAGACTTGCGCTTGATGAGCTAACTCAAGGACATCTCCTCTCTTATAGAGGATCCCATGCTCTGCCCCTAGCCCTGTCCCCACCATAATGGCTGTCGGAGTCGCTAAACCTAGAGCACATGGGCAGGCAATGACCAAGACACTGATCGTTACCGTCATAGCAAAGGTGAAGGTCTCACCCATGACGAAGTACCAAAAGAGGCCTGATAAGAGGGCAATCCCCATGACTACTGGGACAAAGACCCCTGCCACTTGATCCGCAATCTTGGCAATCGGTGCTTTGGTTTGTTGGGCATCTTCCACCAGCTGAATGATTTGTGCTAGTAAGGTATCGCGACCAACTTTCTCAGCCCGATAAACCAAACTACCTTGTCCATTAATGGAACCTGCGTAAACTTGACTGCTTTCTGTTTTTTGGATGGGGATAGATTCACCCGTCAGCATGCTTTCATCAATGGCTGATTGTCCGGAAACCACTTGACCATCAACGGCTATTTTTTCGCCTGGTTTGACCAGGATCTGATCACCAACGACCAAGTCTTCTACAGGTAGTTTCACTTCCTTTCCATCACGTAGGACTGTTGCCTCTTTAGCCGCCAGATGTATGAGCTTTTTAATGGCTTGAGAAGTACGCCCTTTTGATAGCGTTTCAAAATACTTACCCAAAGTAATTAGGGTCAGGATCACGGCTACAGATTCAAAATAAAGCTGGTGCACGTGATGGTGGTGGCCAAGCAAAATGTGATAAGTCCCATAAAGACTATAAAGAAAGGCTGCACTAGTCGCCAAAGCCACCAAAGCATCCATATTGGGATGGCCTTTTATAAGAGTCCGGAAGCCATTTCGATAAAAGGCTCGTCCTAAGATCATCACAGGGATGGTTAAGGCCAAAAGTACAAGAGTATAAGCCACTGGTGCTTGATCAGGTGAAACAAATGCAGGTGCCGGTAGGCCAATCATGGGCCCCATTGCTAGATAAAAGAGAGGCAGGGTGAAGACGGAAGACCAAAAGAGGCGTTTTCGGATCAATTGTAGCTTGTCACCTTCTCGCTCTTCTTGGCTCTTAGCTGTATCTGGATTGTATACTACTGCCTCATAACCGGCGTCCGCTACTGCTTTTGAAATAGCCTCTGGACTCAAAGGTTCCCCCTGATATTCAACCGTCATTTTTTCAGTGGTTAGGTTTACTGTCGCTTTTTCAACACCCTCAAGATGGTTAACAGCTTTCTCCACATTGATGACACAGGATGCACAGGTCATCCCATTGACGACAAAAGTTTCTTCTTTCATTTATCTTCCTCCACATGACTGGCACAGTGACACTGGCCAGGTTGGCAATCACATTGAACCCGCTCCACGCTCACTTTCGAAGCCAGGAGGTCTTGCAATCCCTTCATTTGCTCCTCGGTCATTGGGGTTTGCTGGATTAATCGCTCCAATATGTGACCATGCTTGGTCAAGCAGATCTTACTAAAAACTTCATTGACAGCTGTAAAATTAGCCTCTTCTTCATTGAGGACAGCCTGATACAAATAGGTCCGACCTTCTCTTCGGCTCGTCAAATAGCCCTTATCAGCCAATCGTCCTAAGAGGGTTTTCACCGTCGAAGCTGACCAGTCCTGCTTGGTGGAGAGAATCTTGGTTATTTCTGTAGAAGTCGCTTCCCCCTTAGTCCAGAGAACTCTCATGACTTCCCATTCCGCACTTGAAATCTTTGCCATTCTTTTACCTTTCTAGCTCTCATCAAGAACAATTGATTTACATTTGTAGTTTTATTATACACCTTCCATTTTGGTTGTCAATTATTTTGTTTACATTTGTAGATTAATTTCATAAAAAGAGAGTGGGACAGAAATCGGTAATTCGTTAGAATTCGATTTCGTCGTC
>NZ_CAJPOU010000016.1 GCF_905372335.1 Streptococcus sp. A12 | reverse complement strand
TAATCGTTGTTACTGGTCTAACAAATTAGTTAGTTTTTCTATTTGTTGGTCTTTGCTACTTATTTGTTGGTCTCTGGTATTTGATTTGCTACTACTTTCTACTTTACCTAAAATTATTTTTTCTGCTTTAGAATTTATTAGATTAGACCCATTGGAACTTTTAAGCTGTAATTCTTTTGGTAACCTTTGGTAGTGATATTGAATATTTTGTTTTGTAACACTCAACTCATCCGCCAGCTCTTTGATCGTTTTTAAGTCTTCACTCATGGTTTAAGTCCTGCCTTTTAACCGTTGGTAGATATTGTTCAATGGCTTTTTTGAGGTAGCGTGCGATATTATGCTTAGAATATTCTTCACGTCTGCTGGCAACATAAGACAAGTGGTCTTTGACACTATTTAGCCCTCTTAATTCTTTCAGTTCGTCATAGAGGGGGTAAACATGGACTTGCAATCCTGCCATGATTTTTGTATCTTGCATTTCAAACGGACTTAGCAACATATTTTCTAGCAATAGCGTGGTGTACTTGCTTTTCATTGCTTCAATAGCTAGCTTATTTTCAGTTTCTGCTTTACGTGCTTTATATTCTTGATAGGTGGTATCTTCTAACTTATAGCTGTTATCGTCTGCTCGACGTTTCTTTTCAATATGAAACTGTATGCTGTCAATCGAACGCCCTGCTTTGATTTTTTCATAAGTCACGTTGAAAGAAGTATGAGCGTTAATTTCTTCTAACGGTTTTTTTAATATCCATGTTTCTAAACTTTGAAACCGTTCATAATCATTTTCAGTAACAGTGACTACTTGTAACTCTTTGACGGTGATAGACGGATTGCGGTAAGCTTCCACTTGGTCAGATCTCCGCCCGCCCTTATTGCTGTAATGCTCGTATTGGTTATAGTTCATGGATAACAATTTATAAAGAATAATGCTGTACTTGCTGTTTAGGTCTACAAGGTCGGATAAAGCATATTGTGTGAATTTAGTTTTTAACTCAATCAGATAGGGCATAATCGACTTAGTAAAGGTCATAGAAATAATGACATTATAATCATTCCATGTTGTTTCTTCTATAGGACTGATAACTCGATACTCAAATTTATTTTTATGAACGTTCATTTCTCATATTTCAAAAACAGACTGTTGATGTAAAGTCATTATGGCTTCTTTAAAACGACTGTGTTTATTGCTGTCGTTCACTTTAAAAAAAGCAAAGAGTTCGGTTTTAGAAAGATAAGATGCTCTGTTTTGGTGTATAATCCGTTTCTCTGTAACTTTCTAAATGCAGATCCTATAGAGGGTGCTTTATCTGTTACGATGACTCTAGGTTGTCCAAATTGTTTATGGAGTCGCTTTAAGAAAGCATACGCCACCTGAGTATCTCGTTTCTTTCGTAACCAGATATCCAATGTTAAACCGTCTGCATCAATCGCTCGATAGAGATAATGCCAACGCCCCTTAATTTTTATATAGGTTTCATCCATTTTCCACGAATAGAAGGACTGTTTATTTTTCTTTTTCCAGAGATGATAGAGGATATTACTGTATTCTTGAACTCACCGATAAATCGTAGTGTGACAAACATTTATTCCACGGTCATAAAGCAATACCTGAACTTCACGATAGCTAAGATTGTAACGTAGGTAATAACCAACAGCGACAATGATGACGTCTTGTTGGAATTGTTTGCCTTTAAAATGATTCATCTCTCAAGCCTTACTAACCTTTTTTCTGCTCTTTGAGAAGCTGAAGGTCGTGCCAGTAACTATCTCTTTGGTTTGATCAATTCCGTCATTTATCTTGTGCTCGCCCTTCAAAAAGGCTTCTACGGTGAGGTTTTGATAACTCTCTATTTCACCATCATGCAGCCGATTGGCTTATTGGTATGGATTTATCAAGCTCAATTCAAAAAAGAACAACAAGAGTTTGTTGCCCGTAAATTAGATAAGGTCGGATGGACCAAGTATCTATCTATCTATCTATTAGCGTACTTTGGTGGTTAGTTTTCGGGCTTATTTATCAGTCAATTGGGGCCAATCGTCCGTATCGGGATTCCATCACGGATGCAACAAATGGGGTTGGCCAACTCTTGATGACAGCTGTTTACCGTGAACAGTGGATTTTCTGGGCAGTGAGCAACGTTTTCTCTATCTACCTTTGGTAGGGAGAGAGCCTTCAAATTCAAGGGAAATACTTCATTTACTTAATCAACAGTCTAGTTGGTTGGTACCAATGGACGAACGCTGCTAAGAAGGGGTATTAGTGATAATCATTAAAATGCAATAGGTTGGGAATTTTACCCAACCTATTTTTGTGATATACTAGAGTAGTTTTTGAGACTTATAAAAATGGGTTTTTCTAGTTCAAATATATAAAAAAGGAGAATACATGGACATCTTTCTAAGGAGTATATCTGGCATCCTGGTCATCCTGGGCATGATTTTAGTGGGCTTTGTCATCGGTGAAAAAGGTTGGTTTGATGACAAGTCACGTGGCCTACTCGCTAAACTGGTCACTCAAGTTGCTCTTCCCTGCTATATGCTCTACACCATCACGCAGCGTTTCACAGCAGCAGATCTGCTTAAAATGTTGCCAGCCTTGCGGTTTCCTGCCTTGTCTATGGTTATTTTGCTTGGCATTGCGACAGGAGTAGCCAGGATCTTTGTAGTAAGCCAGGACCGTCGTGGCCTCTTTATTTCCATGTTTTTTAACTCCAATACCATCTTCGTGGGGCTTCCCATTAACCAAGCCCTCTTTGGAGATGCCAGCATTCCCTATGTTTTGATCTATTACATGTGTAATACGACCTTTTTCTGGACTTTGGGAACTTATCTCATCCAGCGAGATGGTGAGGGAGAAGCTCAGTTTGATCTCAAAACGAGTCTGAAAAAAGTCTTTTCTCCGCCTCTGATGGGCTTTCTCTTAGGGATATTCTTGGTGATCCTTCATATCCAGCTGCCAGCCTTTATAGCCAGTGATTTGCAGTATCTGGGTAATTTAACGACCCCCTTGTCTATGATATTCATCGGTTTGTCAGTGTCTCATGTAGGTGTGAAGCAGTTGGTTCTGGGAAAAGATCAGCTATTGATTCTATTCGGACGCTTCCTGGTTGCCCCTCTCTTGATGGCGACCATTGTTTACTGGGCCCCTCTTCCAAGCTTGATGAAGCAGGTCTTTATCATCCAGTCCGCCATGCCTGTGATGACCAATGCGCCAGTTGTTGCCAGACTCTACGGAGCTGATAGCGATTATGCAGCGGTCATGGTGACAGAGACAACCCTTGCAACCATAGTGATGATCCCTATTCTCATGCTGTTGATGGCTTAATAAATAAAAAGAGCTCAAGTTTTCATTGAAAAAACCTGAGCTTTTCTTATAACAAGGCTAACAATATGGTAAGGACCAGAGAGATGCCTACTCAAATAACATGATGAACTGGTTTGAAGTTTTCTTTGTGCTTGCCATTCCAATAGGCCCCGTAGCAACTCAAACCACAGCCAATCATCCAAAGAACTAGAGCGACAATCGGTAAAAAGAAGTAGAGGATGAGAGATACAGTCGCAAGGCAACTTCCGATGAATAGAAGTCGAATTCCTAAAGTATTCTTGCCCTTTCTTAATTCTGAAAGGCTGGCTAATAAATGAAGGAGGGGAAAGGCAAGGGCTAAGAAGGCTTTAAAAATACCAAGAAGAATAAGGAGATTCATAAGATTTCCTTTCTAGCTAGAAAAATGATGTTTATTCTTGTTTAGCTGTCATTTCCATGACATCTAAATAAAAGCTGACAACTTCTTGCTCGTTATAAGCTTTCCCTTTTCTCAACCACCAGGTCAGGGTTTCGATGAAGTTGGTAACGACAAAGTGCTTGAGGTAAGAAGTTGGAATCCTAGGATGAGCTGTTTTTAAATCATCTGCCACCATAGGAAAGACATGGCCTTCCAATTCCTTATGAAGTTGACGGAGAAAGTAATCATTTTTGGAGAGAAGAAGGCTGGTTACGTGGTCTTGATTTTCTCGGAAATGGAGAAAGATGTGAGCCAGGTAGTCTTCTGCAGCTAGGTGTGCCTCTCTCTCAAACAAGTGATGGAAGAGGTAGTGGCAGAGTTCGTCAATCAAGAGTTCCTTGCTTTCATAATGACTGTAAAAGGTAGACCGCCCAACATCTGCCCGATCAATAATATCTTGAACAGTCGTCGCTTGATAACCTTTACTATTTAACAGTTCTAAGAAGGCTGTATAGATCGCTTTTTTTGTTTTAGCAATCCGCCGGTCAGTTTGACTCATATAGACAATTCAAACAAACTGTTCAATAACGTACACAAAGAACGGTTTGCTTCTATCCTTTCTAAAAAGAGTAGGAGATAATACTAGTGAGAGAATCATCTACTCCCATTATACCATATATTAAAGGAGGTCAAAAATGAGTTCAAAATTTGCTGTTTGGCTGGCTTTTGTCTTAAATTTTAGCTTTGCCATCATCGAATTTATCTTTGGCGGTCTCTTTGGCTCCAGTGCGATCTTAGCGGATGCTGTCCATGACTTGGGAGATTCCTTGGCTATTGGTATCTCAGCTTTTCTCGAGAGTATTTCCAATCGAGAGGAGGACAGCCACTATACCCTGGGCTACAAGCGCTTTAGCCTCTTGGGGGCCATCCTGACAGCAGTCATCCTCATAACAGGCTCTAGTCTAGTCATTCTAGAAAATATCAGCAAGCTTATCGAGCCTCAGCCAGTGGATCATGAGGGGATGCTTTGGTTGGGGGTCATTGCGATTGCCATTAATCTAACAGCCAGCCTCATCGTCCGTAAGGGGCAGACTAAGAGTGAATCCATCCTGAGTCTCCATTTCCTTGAGGATACACTAGGTTGGTTGGCAGTGATTGTCGTCGCCATCATCTTGCGCTACACTGATTGGTACTTCCTTGATCCCGTCTTATCTCTTCTAATTTCTGCATTCATCTTGTCCAAAGCCCTTCCACGTTTTTGGAGCACGCTCAAGATTTTCCTCGATGCTGTGCCAGAAGGAGTGGATATCCAGCAAGTCAAGAGTGATTTGGAGCAGTTGGAGCATGTGGCTAGTATCAATCAGCTCAACCTCTGGACCATGGATGGACTAGAGAAAAATGCTATTGTTCATGTTTGTCTCAAACGGATGGAGCAGATGGAGGTCTGCAAAGAAGCGATCCGTGCCTTGCTCAAAGAGAGGGGGTTTCAAAATGTCACCATCGAAGTGGATGAAGACCTAGCAACTCACCGCGCTCACAAGCGAAATATCGAAGAGCTGGAAGCCAGTCAAAGTCATGGGACATGATCACCACCACCATCACTATCATTAATGGAAATCGATCATTTCTTTGTTGAGGATATTTTAGAAATCATCGATTTAATATATTGACTCTCAATTCAAATTGTGATAGACTACTCATATTTATGAAAGGATCGAGTATATGTTACAACTACAACATATTTCAAAAGTGTATTATACGGAGAATCAAGAGTTTCATGCGTTGAAGGATATCTCGATTCGTTTCCGTGAAAATGAGTTCGTCTCGATTCTCGGACAATCGGGTTCAGGGAAAACCACCCTCTTAAATATCATCGGTGGACTCGACCAATACACATCGGGTGATTTACTCATCCAAGGAAAATCAACCAAGCAATTTAAAGACCGCGATTGGGATAGTTACAGAAACCACACGATCGGATTTGTTTTCCAATCCTATAATCTGATTGGTCACCAAACGGCACTCTCTAACGTCGAGATTGCGATGACGCTCTCTGGTGTTTCAAAAGCTGAACGCAAAAAACGTGCCATCGAAGCGCTCGAACGAGTTGGCCTAAAAGACCATTTATATAAGAAACCAAGTCAGATGTCTGGGGGACAAATGCAACGAATCGCGATTGCGCGTGCCCTTGTGAATAATCCAAAAGTCGTTTTAGCCGACGAACCTACAGGAGCGCTCGATTCCGAGACCTCAGTTCAAATCATGGAGTTATTAAAAGACATCGCCAAGGAACGGCTGGTTATCATGGTGACGCATAACCCAGAACTTGCAAAGACGTACTCCACACGTATCGTACAAGTATTAGATGGAAACATCTTGAGCGACTCGAACCCATACGAACCAACAGAAGAGAAAACACAAGGCGACATTCAGTTCACGAAGACGAAGATGAGCTTTATGACGGCACTTGCCCTCTCGTTTAATAACTTATTGACGAAGAAAGGCCGTACCTTCCTGACTGCCTTTGCTGGTTCCATCGGGATTATCGGGATTGCCCTTATCCTAGCGCTCTCGAATGGTGTGAGCGACTACGTGAAAAAGGTGCAAGAAGATACCCTTGTCTCTCTTCCGCTGACGATTAGCGAGCAGAACCAAAGTAATCTGCTAGCGACCTCTCCGGACTTAAGCGAAAAGCCTTATAAAGACAATAATGAGCTTGGCGTTAATACTGTCCTTACAAAATTATTAAAAAAACAAATTGGTAAAAATGATTTAGCTTCTTTTAAAAAATATTTGGAAGAGAATGCTTCTCAAGTCGAAGCTCTTACAAAAGATGTTCGTTACCAATACAATTTACAACCTTACATTTATGAAAGCGATACTTCCAATGGTCCAAAAAGTATCCTTCCATCCACTCTTGCAGATGAAGTCGAAACTTCTAACCAAACAATGAAAGGCTACTTGCAAAACATTGACTACTGGAGCCAACTTTCAAGTGACGAAGCCATGCTGGAAGCGCAATATGACGTGCTAGAAGGTCGCCTTCCAAAGGATAAATCTGAAATCGTCCTTATCGTCGATGAAGATAACCAAATCAGCGACCTGCTCCTTTATAGCTTACGCATCAAAGACCCTAGCGAATTAAACGATGTAAAGAAACTCGACGAACTCAAATCACAAACCTATCAGTATAGGGATTTCATCGGGAAAACATTCAAAGCCGTTGTGAACACGAACCGCTTCGCAAAAGAAAACAACCAATGGATGAATAAAATTGACGACGAAGCGTATATGAAGACGCAAATCGAGAATGGCCTCGAGCTTAAAATCGTCGGCGTTCTTCGTCAAAAAGAAGGCACAAGTTCTGGTGTGAACTCTCCTTCTGGCGGTGTGGCTTATACGAGCGACCTTATCGATTACACTTCTGAACAAATTCAAAACAGTGACATCGTGAAAGAGCAAGAAGCCAACCCTACCATCAATGTATTTACTGGTAAAGCATTTGCCAAAGATCCAAAACCATTCAATTCTGCTGATTTAACCGAAGAAGAAAAAATCCAGCTGGTCAAATTGACGCCTGAACAACAAGCGCAATACATCCAACAATACAACGAAAACTCGGCTGCCACTTACGAGGAAAACCTCGCGAAATTGGGGGTTATCGATAAATCCAAACCGGCTGCCATCGAGTTCTACACCTCTTCGTTCCAACAAAAACAAGAGTTGAAGGACTTCATCAACGCCTATAACACAGCCAAAAAAGACGCTGGCGAAGACGACAAAGTGCTCGCCTACTCCGACGATATTCAAACCATCATGTCATCCATTACGACAATGGTGGGTGTAATCACAACCGTACTTGTTGGTTTCGTAGCCATCTCGCTCATCGTATCAGCGATTATGATTGCGATTATCACCTACATCTCGGTTCTCGAACGTACAAAAGAAATCGGAATCCTACGTGCAATGGGGGCTTCGAAGAAAGACATCCGTCGCATCTTCACCGCCGAAACAGCCATCGAAGGATTTATTTCCGGGGTGCTCGGTATCGGAATTACACTTCTTGCAACACTTCCAATCAATGCCGTCGTTGCGAAAATGACTAACGTGGAGAACGTGGCGCAGTTACCATGGGAAGCAGCGCTCATCCTAATTGGTATCTCCATTGTCCTTACCATGTTAGCTGGTCTCATCCCTTCACGCATCGCCGCAAAGAAAGACCCAGTGGAATCTTTACGTAGCGAATAAAAGCTGTAAACAATAAAGTGGATAGAAGAATGTTTCTTTATCCACTTTTTCTATTGTGTAGAAATTCATAGAAAGGAATTTAAACCATTTCTTCTTACATGAAAGATGGTAATTTCAAATAGATGTTGTTTTCAAAGAATAATACAGTATCGGATTGGGCATAAAAAGATATTTGTTCCACTTTCTTTGAATGATTTCTTTTAATAGCTTGTGTATTGACCTAGAAAATTAGTGTCTTCTTCCAAATGATTTATAAAAGAGTTCCCTAAAGTAAGCCTTTTCATGGTAAAATAGAACAAACATGGAACAAGGAGTAGTTATGAGTAAAAGAGCTGTGTTGATGATGACCTTTGGGTCGCCAGAAGAGATTACCTACGAAGGAGTAGCAGAGTTTTTCACGAATATACGCCGTGGGGTTCGTCCTGAACCACATGAAATTCAGACTTTATATGACAATTACGTCCGAATCGGTGGAACGCCGCTCCAAAGGATAACTAGAGAAGAAGTGGACTTGGTTGCTACTGCTCTTGGAGATCAAGCATCGGTTTACTTTGCCAACAAATTTTCCCGCCCTTTCATCACAGATGTGATTGAAGAAATGGAGTTAGATGGAATTAAAGAGTGTTTGTGTTTGATTCTAGAGCCCCATTATTCCTACTATTCTGTCATGGGTTATGAAAAATTTTTAGAAAGTGGTCAGATAAAGTTCCAAATTATCAAGGACTGGTACCGTGAACCTGACCTACTCCACTATTGGGCTGATGAAATCCAAAAGGTTTTAGATCAGATTGGAGACGACAGTTATAAGGTGATTTTTTCAGCCCACAGTGTTCCAGTTTTGGCACTAGATTTTGGTGACCCTTATATCGACCAGATTTATGACAATAGTCGCATGATTGCAGAGATTTTAGGGCTTGAAGAGGAGCAGTACACCAATACTTGGCAGAGTGAGAGTGATATAGGTATTCCTTGGATTAAGCCTGATGTTTTAGAATATCTGCGAGATGAGAGTGAACATCCGAACCACTATATTTTTGTTCCGATTGCCTTTATTAGTGAGCATATTGAAGTTCTTTTTGATAATGATGTGGAGTGTAAGGAACTTTGCCAAGAGCTTGGTGTGGCTTATCACCGACCTCCTATGCCTAATAGAGATCCTCGATTGATTAAAGCCCTTCTGTCAACCATTCAGTCTCATATAGATGGTGACTATAGTGACTATCAACCTCAGCTAGAGACTTTTGATGAGTTGGAAGCTCCTTCAAGTACAGGTCAGATTTTGGAAGCAGAAAAAGATATTCAAATGCCTGATTTTGTCAGAAAATTGATTGATAAGAAAGGCCGCGAAAATGTCAAAATGCCCTATTTGATTAAGAGAATGCTAGAAAAGAAGTATGGGAAAAAATATGATTAATTGAAGAGGTCAAAGTAAGATTTGAGCAGAAGCTAGATAAAAAGTGTATTCTGTAGATAAGTAAGCAATAGAAAGTAGGTTAATCCTATGAAGAAAACAGTCTATACAAAAGCTGGGCAAGTGGGTCTAGTAGAAGTAGAACGTCCACGCATCGAAGCGCCAGATGATGTCATTCTCCGCATCGTTCGCACCTGTGTCTGTGGATCCGATCTATGGAGTTACCGCAATCCAGATATTGAAGCAGGTCATCAAAATAGTGGACACGAAGCCATTGGGATTGTCGAAGAAATTGGGGAGTCTATTACAACGGTTAAGCCAGGAGACTTTGTCATCGCGCCTTTCACCCATGGTTGTGGGGAGTGTGATGCCTGTCGTGCTGGCTATGATGGGACATGTGACCGTCATATCGGCACCAACTGGTCTGATGGGGTTCAAGCAGAGTACATGCGCTTCGAATACGCCAACTGGGCTCTTGTCAAGATTCCAGGTCAACCATCTGATTATACAGAAGCCATGCTCAAATCCTTCTTGACGTTAGCAGATGTCATGCCGACGGGCTACCATGCGGCGCGTGTAGCAGATGTGCAAAAAGGTGACAAAGTCGTGGTCATTGGGGACGGTGCCGTTGGTCAATGTGCAGTGATCGCAGCTAAGATGAGGTGTGCGTCTCAAATCGTCCTTATGAGTCGCCACGAAGACCGTCAACAGATGGCTTTGGAGTCAGGTGCGACAGCGGTTGTGGCTGAGCGTGGTGAAGAGGGCATTGCCAAGGTGCGAGAAATTCTCGGTGGTGGAGCAGATGCCGCTCTTGAATGTGTCGGTACAGCAGCAGCTGTTGATCAGGCCCTTGGGGTTCTTCACAATGGAGGGCGTTTAGGTTTTGTCGGTGTGCCACACTACAATAATCGTGCCCTTGGTTCGACATTTACCCAAAATATCTCAGTGGCAGGCGGAGCAGCCTCCGTCACGACTTACGATAAGCAAATTTTGCTCAAGGCTGTTCTTGATAGCGATATTAATCCAGGTCGCGTCTTCACCCATAGTTATAGCTTGGACGAGATTAATCAAGCATACAAAGATATGGATGAACGCAAGACCATTAAAGCTATGATTGTAATTTAGTAATGAAAAAGTCTAGTAGAAATGAATCTACTAGACTTTTCTTTTATAGTGAAATGAACTCTTATTTCAAATTGGACATCACTTGTTTCTTGGTGAAGGTACGCTCTTGTTTGTTGGCTAGGGCCTTGATGCGCTCCTCATCTTTTTCATTTGGAACGGTTGAATGAGCGAAATAGTCCTCTCTCCTTGACACAGGCTAGATGGGCTTATATAATGTTACAAACGAGTTTGGAGGCAAAAGATGATTCATAAACATGAAATTCCCATTTTAGAGTTTGACGACAACCCACAAGCAGTCACTATGCCAACCCATGAGGGACTCGATCTGCACCTACCTGAAAAATGTGTGTATGCTTTCCTGGAGGATGAGATTGATCGCTTTGCCAAAGCTGTTGGTGCTAAGCAAGTGGCTAGCTTTATTTCAGCTACCAAGGTCTATCCAGTTTATGTCATGGAACACCAAGGAGAGGACATCTGCTTGGCCCAAGCGCCAGTTGGATCTGCAGCTGCCGCCCAATTCATGGATTGGTTGATTGGCTATGGGGTGAGGAAGATTATATCGGCAGGTAGCTGTGGCGTCTTGGTGGACATGGAAGAAAATGCCTTCTTGATCCCGACCAAGGCCTTGCGAGATGAGGGAGCTAGTTACCATTATGTAGCGCCTTCCCGTTATATCGAAGTGGATAGGCGAGCACTGACTGCCATTGAAACGGTTCTCAACCAAGCGTCCATTCCCTATCAAGAAGTCATGACTTGGTCGACGGACGGCTTTTATAGAGAAACACCTGACAAGGTGGCCTATCGCATTGAAGAAGGGTGTAGTGTGGTGGAGATGGAGTGTGCCTCGCTTGCGGCAGTAGCCCAGCTTCGTGATGCGGTTTGGGGCTTGCTCCTATTTACCGCAGATTCGCTTGCAGACCTGGAAAATTATGACCAGCGTGACTGGGGGTCAGAAGCTTTCGAGAAGGCCTTAGAATTGTGCCTAGAAATGGTTCATCACTTGTAGGTCTATTCTCTTTTTATGATACAATGAAGCTATGTTAGTCAAATCATTCTTTAAACAATGGCAGTACAAGATTAAAGGCCTGTCTCCGGCAAGGCGGATCTTTCTCAGCTTTGCCTTGGTTATCCTGATGGGCTCGCTCTTACTGAGTTTGCCCTTTGTTCAGCAAGCCAGCTCAACAGCAGGATATGTTGATCACCTTTTTACAGCGGTCTCCATGGTCTGTGTGACGGGGCTCTTTACCCAGTCGGTGGCTTCGACCTATAATGGTTGGGGCCAACTCATCTGTATGCTTTTGATCCAGATCGGTGGCTTGGGGATTTTGACCTTTATCGGTCTCTTCTTTATGGAAAGCCGTCAAAAGCTCAGTTACAAAGATCGGCAGACCATTCGGGACAGCTTTAGCTTTAGCAATAACCAGAGCTTGGCCCGTTTTGTCCGCTCCATCTTTATTACCACCTTTACCATCGAAGGACTGGGGGCCTTACTCCTCATGACCCGCTTTATCCCTCGATTCGGCTGGGGACATGGAATCTTTAACTCTATCTTTGTCGCGGTTTCCGCCTTTTGTAATGCGGGCTTTGATAATTTTGGGGGCGATAGCATGATGAGTTTCCAGACTGATTGGCTGGTCAACCTAACCTTGTCTGCCCTTATTATTACTGGGGGCTTGGGCTTTATGGTTTGGTTTGACCTCGCTACAAAGACTCGTAACCAATCCGGACGACGGACTCTTCGCTTTCATACCAAGGTGGTTCTCTGGTTAACAGCTGCGATTCTCCTCTTTGGGACAGTAACCAGTCTCTTGACCGAGTTTAATAATCCGGCAACCATTGGGTCCCTGCCATTGGGAGAGAAGGTCTTGGTCAGCTTTTTCCAAACTGTCAGCATGCGGACAGCCGGATTTGCTTCCTTAGATTATACAGCAGTCCGGCCAGTGACACTCTTTATCTATCTCTTGCAGATGTTTCTAGGTGGCGCACCAGGCGGGACTGCAGGGGGTATGAAGATCACCACCTTCCTTGTCTTGGTACTTTTGGCTCGCAAGGAATTGCTTGGATTACCGCATACCAACCTAGGTAAGCGTACGGTCACACCAGACTTGGTGCAACGTTCTTTAGGCACGGCAGTGATCTTCCAATTGACCTTTATTTTGGGTCTCTTTGGCCTTTGTCTCGTGACTCCGGATGGTCAACGCTTTCTGTATCTGGTCTTTGAGGTGGTGTCGGCTCTAGCGACAGTCGGAGTGACGGCTAATGTGACCTCAACCTTAAATGGAGCGGGACTAGGCATCATCATGGTCCTCATGTTTATCGGTCGGATCGGTCCCTTGACCCTCATGGTCAGCTTGAACAATTACAAAGCCAAGAAGGCAGACGCCTTGCAGTATGCCAAGGCAGACATCATTATCGGATAGGAGAGACTTATGGCAAATCGAACCATTGGAATTCTGGGATTAGGGATTTTTGGACAGAGTGTCTTAAAAACCCTGCAGGACCAGGATGTGGATATCATTGCAATTGACGATCACGAAGATGTGATCAACCAGTATGAATCTATGATTACAACTGGAATTGTTGGAGACATTACGGAAATGGACCTCTTGGATGCGGCAGATATTGGGAACTGTGACACAGTCGTGATTGCGACGGGTGAAAATCTGGAGTCCAGTGTCCTAGCTGTCATGCACTGTAAGGCCCTTGGCGTTGAGCACGTCATTGCAAAGGTCAAGAATGAAGTAACCAAGGAAGTCCTTGAGAAGATTGGGGCTGATTTGGTTATTTTACCTGAAGTAGAAGCGGGGATGTCCCTGGCTAAGATGATCCTCTTCCAACACGGGATTGAAGTCTTCCAGTTGGATGAAGCAGTGGTGGTAGCTGAGTTCGCGGTTCCAGCTAGCTGGGTAGGAAAAAGTCTTCAAGACTTGGCTGTCAGAGAAGAGTACCATCTCAATATTATTGGTTATCGAAACGTGGAAGACCAACCACTTCAGATTCAGCTTCATCCTGACTTTATCTGGCCAGAAGGGGTGCGCGTGATGGCAGTGACAGATAATCAATATCTGGACAGAATCCAAGACCTCTTAGAGGAATAGAAATATAGAGACGGCCAAATGGTCGTTTTTTACTGATATGATTTTATTACTAGCTAAGAATTAAAGTTTCTTTAAGCATATTCTTTTATAGTAGAACTATCAAAAATACTTCCAATGTGGGAATAGAAGGATGAATGATGAAAATTCTTAAGTTTATACGTCCAGAAAAGCCTTTAAAAGAGCTCAAATGGTATGATATCGCTATTGTGACCACCATTATGTTTGGGCAGTTTATTATCTGGTCGACGCAAGCCTTTATAGCAAGCTTTCAGCCGGTTGCTCAAGCCGTTAGCACAGCCACGGAAACAGTTACCAATACTGCCACGGATGGAGCAGCATACTCCAGTAACTTCACCTTGCAGATCATCTTATTAGCTCTTGCCTTGGCTTACTTGCTTCTCCGGAATTTCGATTTTAAACAGCTGCCGATTTGTTTCAAATGGTCTGTCCTCTTTTGGGTACCCTTTATCTTTGCCATCGTCGGTTTGTTTGGGGATATCGTGACAACGGTGAGCGGAGAGTATGATTATTTCAATGTTAATCTCTTTGCTTATATCGATCCTATGCAGATTATTCACAAGTTCTTGGCACTCAGTCCCATGGCGATTGCTTATGCCTTGCTCAATGGTTTCTACGAAGAGTTCTTCTTCTTAGGAGTCATGACATCTGTTAATCAGAAGTACAAGTGGTGGGCACTGGCTTATTCGACCTTGATTCGGATTTCCTTCCATACCTACCAAGGTTTGCTTTGGGCAGTGGTCATCGGTGTCATCTATGGACTTTTCTACTATGTCCTCTACAAGAAGGTGATCAAGAATCTCTTGCCATTCTTCCTCATGCATGCTTTGGCTGATATGTTTGGCTCTAGCTTGCTCTATCTTTTGATCAATTGGGGAAGCTAAAAAAATAGTTGAAAAGAGAGTGGGACAGAAATCGGTAATTCGTTAGAATTCGATTTCGTCGTCCCACCTCCGCACAGTTGAGTAGGGCTGTAAAAGCTGATGAAATCAGCGTAGTAGAGCCCACTCAACCACTGCGTCTTGCTCGATAATCCAAAGACAATTGAGAGGCTAGGACTTTTGTCCCAGCCTCTTTTTTATCTGCTTTGACTTGCCAGAACTCTAGGAAAATCCCTGTAGAAAAGGCGCAAAGATGGTATAATAGAACTATCATTTTACAGGAATCCTAACATTATGAAATTAGTCTATACAGATATTCGAACGCCTTTAACCCAGGTCTTGGTGGATGAAGCCAATAGCTTGGTTGCTGAAGGGAAGCGGGTCTTTTATATCGCACCCAACTCCCTGTCCTTCGAAAAGGAAGGCAAGGTCTTGCAACTCCTGGACCAGAAGGCTTCTTTTGCCATTACCATTACGCGCTTTGCCCAGATGGCACGCTATTTTACCCTCAATGAAAGTCATCAACAGGAGTCGCTCGATGATATCGGTCTCGGCATGCTCTTTTTTAAGGTGCTTTCTCAGATGCCAGATGAAGAGCTCAAGGTCTATGCCCGTCTCAAGAAGGATTCCCAGTTTATCCAACAATTGATTCAACTCTTTCATGAGTTGCAGCCTGCCCAAATGACAGCATCCGACTTGGATGCCTTGCCAGATCAGGAAAAGAGAGAAGACTTGGTCCATATTTTGAAGACTGTCCAAGACCAGTTAGTTGCAGGCGCCTTTGAGTCTGAGTCTAAGTTGGCTAGTTTTGCCTCTCACCTTATCAAGGGAGATTTGGATGAGGAGTTAAAGGATTTGGCCTTAGTGATTGATGGCTTTACTCGTTTCTCAGCCGAGGAGGACTACCTAGTTCATTTGCTGCATGACAAGGGCGTCGAGATTATTATCGGGGCCTATGCCAGTGAGAAGGCCTATCGCTCGAACTTTCGAGAGGGGAATCTTTACCAGGCCAGTGTGGATTTCTTGCTAGACTTGGCTAGGACCTACCAGGTCACACCAAGCTACGTCGGTCAAGGAAAAGAGGATGCCTTTAGCCGGATGACGCGGATCTTGGAAGCTCGCTATGACTTTACAGAAGTCGATGTAGAGCTGTCTGATCAAGATCGAGAAGCTGTAGAGATTTGGACCTGCAACCATCAAAAGGAAGAGCTAGAAGCCGTCGCTCGCTCTATTCGCCAACATTTGTATGAGGGCGCGCGTTACAAAGACATTCGGGTCCTCTTGGGAGATGTGGATGCTTATCAGCTCCAGCTCAAGACCATCTTTGACCAGTACCAGATTCCTTTCTATCTTGGAAAGAGTGAATCCATGGCCCAGCATCCCCTGGTCCAATGGGTGGAATCCTTGGACCGTCTTCGTCGCTACCGGTTTTTGACCGAGGATGTGGTCAATCTCTTGAAGACTGGGCTCTATGGGACGCTGACACGAGAGGATATTGACCATTTCGAACAATATGTTCGCTTTGCAGAGATCAAGGGTCTGGCTGCCTTTTCTCGTGACTTTACAGCAAACTACCAGGACAAATTTGACCTAGAGCGTCTCAATCAGATTCGCCAGCAAGTCATCAGTCCCCTGCAGGAATTTTATAAGACTAAGAGTCAGACTAGCCAGGGGCTACTGAAGAAGTTTGCCCAGTTTTGCCAAGATGCCCAGTTGGCTCAAAAGATGCAAAACTTGGCCAGTCGTGGTTCGGAGCAGGAGATGGAACGCTATGACCAGGTCTGGAAGTCCTTTAGCAATGTACTAGAGCAATTTGCCCAAGTTTTTGAACAGATAAAGGTGACCTTGGATGATTTCCTAAGCATCCTCTTATCAGGAATGTTGTTGGCAAGCTATCGGACGGTCCCTGCGACTGTCGATGTGGTGACGGTTCAGTCCTATGATTTGATCGAACCTCTATCAGCGCCTTATGTCTATGCCATCGGCTTGACCCAGGAGCGCTTCCCTAAGATTGCCAAAGACCAATCCTTGCTGACGGATGAGGAGCGCCAGGTCTTGAACCAAGCCTCAGACGAACAGGCCAATCTCCAAATTGCCAGTCAGGACAACTTACGGAAGAATCGCTTCGTCGCCCTGTCCCTCTTCAATGCAGCCACCAAACAATTGGTCTTGTCCAGTCCTATTTTAGTCAATGAAGTGGATGACAAGATGTCCCCTTACTTGCTCGAGCTGACCAAGGGACCCCTCAATTTATCTGTCATTTCGAAGAAGGCAACAGCCTCTAGTGAAGATATGGGGTCTTACCAGGCCCTCTTAGCTCGATTGATTGAATTGCACCAGGGAGAAATTGACCAGGAGTTGAGCAAGGAAGAAGCGACCTTCTGGGCAGTTGCCATTCGTGTCCTTCGAAAGAAACTAGATGCAGAAGGCTTGCACATTCCGCAAATCAGCAAAAACTTGACAACCAAGGTTTTAGAGGATGAGACGCTGGAAGCCCTTTACCCTAAAGATCAGGCTTTGTCTTTATCTGCCTCAGCCCTCAACACCTACTACCAAAACCAATACAGCTATTATCTCCACTATGTCCTAGGTTTGCAGGAGGAGTGGCACTTGCGCCCAGACGCGAGAAGCCATGGGAATTTCTTGCACCGAATTTTTGAACGGGTGCTAAAAGATCCTTCAGAAGAAGATTTTGATGAGCGCTTGAACAAGGCCATTAGCGAAACCAGCCAGGAGACAGAGTTCGCCCTCCTTTATCAGGAGAATGCCATAGCCGCTTTTTCAAAAGAATTGCTCTTGGATACAGCTCGAGCAACTGGGCGTGTCCTTGCTCACAATGATCGCATTGAAACCATTGGAGAAGAAGCTCTCTTCGGTCAGGCAGATCGTCCCTTCTTAACCCTAGAAGATGGTCGTCCGCTCTTTGTCAAGGGCAAGGTCGACCGGATTGACCGGCTGTCTGACACAGGAGCCTTGGGAGTGGTGGACTACAAGTCTAGTGAGACCAAGTTTAACTTTGAGAAGTTCTATAATGGCCTCAACTCCCAGTTACCAACCTATCTGTCCGCTATCAAAGACTTTCAGGCCTTTGATCCTGACAAGGGGATTTTTGGAGCCATGTACTTGCAGATGGTGGATCCTTTGGTGCCTCTCAAGGATACCAAGGCGGTCGATGATGCCATCCAAGCCGTTCTAAAAACCCAGCAATACAAGGGTCTATTCTTGGCAGATCAGGCTAGCCAACTTGATGAGAACTATGAGAAAAACAAGGCCATGCTCCTGAGTCAAGAGGAGCTAGACCTGCTCTTGCTCTACAATGCCCATCTCTATCAAGAGGCAGCCGAGGGCATTTTGTCGGGTAACTTTGCTATCAACCCTTATACTGAAAATGGAAGAAGCATTGCTCCCTATGTAGAACAGTACAAATCGATTACAGGATTTGAAGCCAATCTCCACCTAGGACAAGCCCGCTTCTTGGAGAAATTGGATCCAAGTCAGTACGAGAAACGCCCAGTCGGTGACAAGCTCCGCCAGGCCTGGATAGAAAAAATGAAGGAGGAATTGAATCAATGAAACCAATTGAATTTTTAAGTCCCAAGCAGATTCAAGACCTCCAAGTTCAGGAGGCCCAGTCTGACAAGGAACAAAAACGGACCCCTGAGCAGATAGAAGCCATCTATTCATCAGGGACCAATATCCTGGTTTCAGCTTCGGCTGGTTCTGGGAAGACCTTCGTCATGGTTCAACGGATCCTGGATCAGTTGCATCGGGGGATTTCCATCCAGCAATTGTTCATCTCAACCTTTACTGTCAAAGCAGCAACCGAGCTTAAGGAACGGTTAGAAAAAGAGTTGGAGAAGAGCCTCAAGGCTAGCCAGAATGAGGAGCTCAAGCACCACTTGGCCCAACAAATTGCAGAATTACCAACTAGTGATATCGGAACCATGGATGCCTTTACGCAGCGATTGGTCTTTAAATATGGCTATTTATTAGGCCTCTCCCCGACCTTCCGCATCCTCCAAAGCGCGAGCGAGCAGTATTTACTCAAGAATGACTGTTTTGAACAAGTCTTTGAACGCTTTTATGAGGAGCAAGGGCCTGACCGCCTCTTTAGTCGTCTGGTCAAGAACTTTACAGGAAAGGGCAAGTCGCTAGCTGGTTTTAAGGACCAGGTTTATGCCCTGGTAGACTTCCTCCAATCCACTGCGGATCCTCAAGCCTGGCTAGAGGATTCCTTCCTCAAAGGCTATCAGGACCTGGACTATGATGAAGCCTTGGACCAGTTGGCCCAAGAGGTAAAAGAGCAGCTCTTTGAACTGGAATCTTTCTTTACCTTCCACCTGGTCAATGAAGGTCAAGCCTTTTCAGGGGCCAAGTACCAAGAGAATGTCACCGCTATTCAAGACTTAATTGCTAGTCTCAATGAGCAGTCCAGCCAGGAAGCCATCTTTGAGGTCTTAGAGCGGGTGGTCTTGATCTCCCGTGCCAGCGGAGGACGAAGTCTGACCACTACGACACGAAAAGCGGACCTGAAAGAGCTAGCTACGGCCTTCAATGACGAACGAAAAGAACGCATCGAAGCCTTGCGGGCTGCAGCTTCCCAGCACTATCAACTAACCTATCAGATTCGCTTCAAGGATGAACCCTTGCCTTTGCTGGTCTTGCTCAGGGACTTTGTCCAAGCTTTCTCCACCGCTTATTTGGAGCGCAAGACGCAGGAAAATGCCTTTGAATTTGGCGACATCAGCCATTTTGCTATCCAGATCCTTGAAGAATTCCCTCATATCCGCAGTCTCTATCAGGAGCGCTACCACGAGGTCATGGTCGATGAGTACCAGGATACCAACCACACCCAAGAGCGGATGTTGGAGCTCTTGTCTAACGGCCACAACCGCTTCATGGTGGGAGATATCAAGCAGTCCATCTACCGTTTCCGTCAGGCGGATCCTCAGATTTTTAATGACAAGTTTAAGGCCTACCAAGAAGAAGGGGCTGATGGTAAGTTGATCCTACTCAAGGAGAATTTCCGTAGCCATGTAGAAGTCTTAGAGGCGACCAACCATGTCTTTGAACGGCTCATGGATGAGGAAGTTGGAGAGATCCGCTATGACCAGAGCCACCGCTTGATTGCGGGTAATCCGGAGAAGAAAGAGCCGACACCTGCCTATGAAACAGAGTTCCTGCTCTACGATGGCAGTCAGGATGCGGCTGAAGAAGCTGAAGAAGATGAGCAAGAAGGGGATAGCCTATCCTCAGGTGAAGTCCTTTTGGTCATCAAGGAGATCATCCGCCTCCACAATGAAGAAGGGGTTTCCTTTAAGGATATCACACTCTTGACGGCTTCTCGGACTCGCAACGACAAGGTGCTTTCATCCTTTGAAGCCTATCAGATTCCTATCGTTGCAGATGGAGGAGAGGAAAACTACCTCCAGTCCGTTGAAGTCATGGTCCTTTTGGACACCCTCCGGACCATTAACAATCCCTTACAAGACTATCCCTTGGTGGCCCTCCTGAAATCAGCCATGTTTGAGTTTGATGAGGACCAGTTGGCTCGTTTAGCCTTACAGGGAGTTGAAGGCAAGAAAGCAGAGAATCTCTATGAGAAACTGCAACACGCCCTAGACCAGACGGGAAGTGCTCCTCATTTGATCGATTCCAGCTTGAGAGAGAAGCTCACCCGCTTTATGGAGACACTGGATGCCTGGCGTGACTATGCTCAGACGCATTCTCTCTATGACCTGCTCTGGAAGATTTACCAAGATCGCCACTATTATGATTATGTGGGTGCCCTGCCAAATGGAGCCCAACGGCAGGCCAATCTCTATGCCTTGACCCTTCGTGCAAATGATTTCGAAAGCTCTAGCTTCAAGGGGTTGCCTCGCTTTATTTCCATGATTGATAAGATTTTGGAAAATCAGCACGACTTGGCTAATGTCGCCCAGGCAGTTCCTAAGGATGCTGTCCAACTCATGACCATCCATAAGAGCAAGGGGCTTGAGTTTCCTTATGTCTTTATCCTCAATACTGACAAAAAGTTTGTCGGCAAGGAACTTTCCACCAATGCTGTCATCAGTCGGAAAAATGGGGTCGGGATCAAGTATGTTGCGAATCTCCCCGTCGAGTCTGATCAAGAGGGACTTCCCGAGTCGGTACGCTTGATCATTGAGACCCTGCCTTACCAGCGGAATGTCGAGGAAATTCGTCTAGCAGCCTTGTCGGAGCAGATGCGCCTCCTCTATGTCGCTATGACCCGGGCAGAGCGCAAGCTCTATCTGGTGGGCAAGGGCCGGCAGGATAAGTTAGAAGAGAAAAAATGGGGAGCCAGTGTCAATGGACGCTTGAGCCCAGCTCTTCGTAAGGAGATCAATTGTTTCCAAGACTGGCTCTATGCCATTCAAGCAGTCTTTGCCCAGCAACACTTGGCCTATCAGACCCGCTTTGTGACCGACCAGGACTTGACGCCGGAACAAATCGGTTACTTGGAGTTGAAGACCTCCCTCCCAGTCGATGACCTCAAGGATAACCGCCAATCAGAAGAGATCCGCCGGGCCTTAGACGTTTTAGAATCAGTGGACCGGCTCAACACCCAGTACCAAGCAGCCATTCAACTTCCGAGTGTGCGGACTCCGAGCCAAATCAAGAAATTCTATGAACCTATCCAAGATATCGAAGGAGTGGACTTCATGGAAAAAGCGGATCTTGCCTTACCAAGCTTTGACTTTCCAACCTTTGGCAAGGAAGAAGCTGTGACTGGGGCAGCAGTTGGTAGTGCCCTGCACGAACTGATGCAACGGATCCCATTGACGACGATTCCAACCATGGAGAGCTTAGCAATGGTTCTCCAAGAAGTCAATGCCAGCCCAGCTGTCAAGAAGCGAATCGACCTCAAGAAGGTTTTGGCCTTCTTCCAGACCGACTTGGGCCAACTCTTGCTCAAAGAGTACGACAAGGTCCATCGTGAAGCGCCCTTTGCCATGCTCAAGACAGATCCAGCTAGTGGCCAGGACTTTGTGGTCCGGGGGATCTTAGACGGCTACCTACTGTTGGAAGACTGGATCCTTCTCTTTGACTACAAGACAGACCGTTACAGGAATCCTCAAGAATTGCTGGATCGCTACCAAGCCCAACTGGAACTCTATGCAGAAGCCCTCCGTCGCTCATATGCTGTGGACCAGGTTGAATCCTATTTGATTTTACTGGGTGGCGAGCAGCTGCAAGTCGTTTCTCTAGCAGATAGAAAGGATCCATCATGACCCCAATTGAACGTATCAAAGAGATGGAAGGTCATCTTAACACCTACCAAGGCTTAATCCAAGAGCTTGAAGCATGTTTGAAACGGGTGGAAACTGGCCAATCTAACTATATCGCCCTTCGCAATTACTACACTAGCCAGGTCTACATGGACGATGTCGAATTGTCCAATCAGCCAGACTTCCCTGAAGAAGTCTACTGTGGCGTCTTATCGGAAGATGCCGTCTACGATTTGTTGGACGAGCACTACCGAAAGGCGGTAGAGATGCTAGACCTTGCGACCAAGATGTTGAAAGAACGATAAGAGCACAAAAAAACTATTTTTACATTAACTAACTAGATAATTTTTTTCAAAAAATTATTTATTAATTAAGATTTTAAGCAAGTCAAAACTTTCCGCCGTGAGAAAAGTTCCTGAAACAAATGTGTTTCAGGAATTCGGTAGTTTTGAGACCTTAGGCTCGAAACTAAGTCATGGAACTTCTTTGAAGTTCGCTGACGTCCGTACTCACCTAAGGAAAGTTTTTCAGAAGAATTTATTTTTAATCTAAAAAAACTCCGGGAAACCGGAGTTTTTTCGTTTGATTAGTGCGATACACGACGACGTGCTGCTTTTTTGCGGTTTTCTTCGATGAAAGCTGCTTTTTGTTCTTCAGGCTCGATTACTTTTTTCTTGAATGTGTAAACTGCACCTGCTACAGCAGCAACTGTACCAGCAACACCAGTAACAAAACCTTTACCAAATCCTTTAGCCATGAGAATTTCTCCTTTTTAGAACTTTAAATTTTTATGTTATAATATATGGTAACGAAAAAATGCGATTTTTGCAAGGAAAAACGATGAAAAACAAGATAATAGTGATAGTGGGACCGACCGCTGTTGGGAAAACAGCCCTCGCTATCGAGGTGGCCCAGCGCTTTCAGGGGGAGGTCATCAGCGGAGATAGCCAGCAGGTCTACCGCACTCTAGATATTGGAACGGCCAAGGCTAGCCCAGAAGAGCAGGCAGCAGCTCCCCATCATCTGATCGATGTCCGCGAGGTGACAGAGACTTACTCGGCCTATGATTTTGTAACAGAAGCCAGCCAAGCCATCGAGGAGATTCAAGGACGGGGGAACCTTCCTATTATTGCTGGAGGGACAGGCCTCTATGTTCAAAGTCTCTTAGAAGGTTATCACCTAGGAGGAGATGTTGCCCACGAGGACATTCTATCCTATCGGGAGTCCTTGTCCCCTCTCACTGATGAAGAACTGTTTGACCGAGTAGCAAAAGAGGGAATTGAAATTCCGCAGATCAATCGTAGACGAGCAATGCGGGCCTTGGAAATCGCCCATTTCGGTCAGGACTTGGAAAATCAAGCTCCAGCCTATGAACCCTATATCATCTGTCTAGACGATGATCGCCAAGCCTTGTATGACCGCATCAATCGACGGGTGGATCTCATGGTTGAGCAGGGCTTGTTAGAAGAAGCCCAGTGGCTCTATGACAACCATCCTGAGGTTCAGGCTGCGAAAGGGATTGGCTACAAGGAGCTCTTTCCTTATTTCAAGGGGGAGCAAAGTTTAGAAGAGGCTCTTGAACAGCTCAAGCAAAATACGCGCCGTTTTGCCAAGCGCCAGTTGACCTGGTTCCGCAATCGGATGACAGTTCATTTTTACCAGATTGGAGAAGAAGGCTTCAAGGAGCGGGTTCTTCAAGATATAGAAAGATTTTTAAATGATAGAAACTGAGAAAAAACAGGAGCGGGTCCTCATTGTTGGTGTCGAGCTCCAAGGCATGGAGAACTTTGACATGTCCATGGAGGAGTTGGCCAGTCTAGCCAAGACAGCCGGAGCAGAAGTCGTAGGGATCTACACCCAAAAGAGAGAAAAGTACGATAGCAAGACTTTTGTCGGCTCTGGAAAGCTAGAAGAGATTGCTCAAATGGTCGATGCGGATGAGGTTTCAACTGTTGTCGTTAACAACCGTTTGACCCCTCGCCAGAATGTGAATTTAGAAGAAATCTTAGGTGTAAAGGTCATCGACCGGATGCAGTTAATTTTGGATATTTTTGCCATGCGGGCACGAAGCCACGAAGGAAAGCTCCAGGTTCATCTGGCCCAGCTCAAGTACCTCTTACCCCGTCTCGTGGGTCAAGGGATCATGCTCAGCCGTCAGGCCGGGGGGATTGGTTCCCGTGGACCGGGAGAAAGTCAGTTGGAGTTGAACCGCCGGAGTGTCCGCAATCAAATCACCGATATCGAGCGTCAACTCAAGGTGGTCGAAAAGAACCGTGAAGTGGTACGGGAAAAACGCCTAGAATCCCCCATCTTTAAGATTGGCTTGATCGGCTATACCAACGCTGGCAAATCAACCATTATGAATGCCTTGACCAGTAAGACCCAATACGAGGCAGATGAACTCTTTGCGACCTTGGATGCGACCACCAAGAGCATTCATCTAACAGGCAATCTACAAGTAACTCTGACAGATACAGTCGGCTTTATTCAGGACTTACCGACAGAGTTGGTGACCAGCTTTAAGTCGACCCTGGAAGAAAGCAAGAATGTGGATCTCTTGGTCCATGTCATTGATGCCTCTGATCCCAATCATGAAGAGCATGAAAAAACAGTTCTTCAGATTATGAAGGATTTGGAGATGTTGGAGATTCCACGCTTGACTCTCTACAATAAAGCTGATAAAGTCGCGGACTTTACACCGACCCAGACACCTTATCGTCTGGTTTCGGCCAAGGATCCCGATAGTCGGACTAAACTGCAGGACATTCTACTTGAAAAGATGCAGGAGCTCTTCCATCCCTTTACGATTCAGGTTCCTTTTGATCAAGCCTACCGCATCCATGAATTGGAGACCATTGCCATATTGGCTGAGCGTTCCTATGAGGAGACTGGTGAGGTCATAACAGGCTACATCGCCCCCAAAAATGCATGGAGACTAGAGGAGTTTTATCATCATGGATTATCTTAATATCGCCCTCAGCTATGGTGGCTATACCAGTCTCGACAAGGTCTATTTGGAGCGGGTCTTAGCGGGATTGACAGAAGAGCAAAAGCTCCAGTTTATCACGCCACCGCCCAGTGTCATCAATGCCTACTTCGCTGAGCTTTACCAAAAGAAGAGTCCTGAAGCGGCAACAGACTATTATGAACAAGTCACTGAGGCCTTTGATCTCTATCAGACGAGTCCCAGCTTCGAGGAGGACAAACCCTTTGTCCGTCTCAATCTGTCTGGCAAGGCCTATGGCTTTTGCTACCGAGAGAAAGGATTGGCTCAAGTCTTTGCCCAGCAAGCAGAAGTTATCAGCATGGATCTCTTGTTTGAGATTGCGCAAATCTTTCCTCACTACCTCGTTTATGAAGAGGAAGGATTGATCTTGATGCGCCATGTTACGGATCGAGAGGTGGTGGAGACCAAGGAATTGTCAGCTTTGTCTCAATTTGAAGAGTTAGCAGATGGCAGCATCCGCCTGACTGGCTACAACCAGGACGAATTGGCCCAATTGGCTAGGGCCTACCCAGGAAAAATCGCCGTTCGATCGAAAAATCGGACCGCTATGATCTATATAAGTTAGAAAGAATACAATGGAAATTCAATTTTTAGGAACGGGTGCGGGCCAGCCGTCCAAATCTCGTAATGTCTCAAGTCTAGCGCTCAAACTCTTGGATGAGATCAATGAAGTTTGGCTCTTTGACTGTGGAGAAGGGACACAAAACCAAATATTAGAAACCAGCATCCGTCCTCGAAAAGTTAGCAAGATCTTTATCACCCACTTACACGGGGACCATATCTTTGGCTTGCCAGGTTTCCTCTCTAGCCGCGCCTTTCAGGCCAATGAAGACCAGACTGATCTAGAGATTTATGGACCGGTTGGGATCAAATCCTTTGTCTTGACCAGCCTTCGAGTTTCCGGTTCACGCCTGCCTTACAAGATCCATTTTCATGAGTTCGATGAAGGTTCACTTGGGAAAATCATGGAGACCGATAAGTTCACGGTCTATGCCGAGGCCTTGGACCACACCATTTTCTGTGTCGGCTACCGGGTCATGCAGAAGGATTTGGAGGGGACCCTCGACGCAGACAAGCTCAAGGCAGCAGGGGTTCCATTTGGACCACTCTTTGGCCAGGTCAAAAATGGGCAGGATGTTACCCTGGAAGATGGTACCAAGATCATTGCTGCGGATTATATCTCAGCCCCTCGACCGGGTAAGATCATCACCATCTTGGGCGATACCCGGAAGACCAATGCCAGCATTAGACTTGCCGTCAATGCCGATGTTCTCGTGCATGAGTCTACCTATGGCAAGGGCGATGAGAAGATTGCTCGTAAGCATGGCCACTCGACCAATATGCAGGCAGCAGAAGTGGCGCGTGAAGCAGGAGCCAAACGCCTTCTACTCAACCATATCAGTGCCCGCTTCCTCTCCAAGGACGTCAGTCAATTGCGTAAGGATGCTGCGACTGTGTTTGAGAAGGTCCATGTGGTCAAGGACTTGGAAGAAGTGGAGATCTAAGATGCGAACTATCATCATCACAGGAGCAAGTGGAGGCTTGGCACAAGAAATGGTCAAGCTCCTTCCTGAGGACCGGCTCATTCTCTTAGGCAGAAATCAAGAAAAACTGGAACAACTCTATGCTGACCATCCTCAAGCCGAATGCATTGGGATCGATATCACGGATTACTCAGCAGTCAAAGGCTTGGTAGAAGAGCTCTATCAGCGCTATGGGCAGATTGATGTCTTGGTCAACAATGCAGGCTATGGGATCTTTGAGACCTTTGATCGCGTTTCTGACGAGCAGGTGCGAGAGATGTTTGAAGTCAATACCTTTGCCCTCATGAACCTTTCACGCTTGATGGGTGCCCGCATGAAGACAGTAGGCAAGGGGCACATTGTTAACATCGTCAGCATGGCGGGATTAGTTGCAACTGCTAAATCTAGCCTTTATTCAGCCACCAAGTTTGCAGCCATTGGCTTCTCCAATGCCCTGCGCTTGGAACTCATGCCCTTTGGTGTTCATGTGACGACGGTTAATCCAGGACCCATTCGGACCACTTTCTTTGACCAGGCAGACCCAGACGGAAGCTATGTCAAAGCTGTGGATCGCTATATTTTGGAACCAGACTTTGTGGCCAAGAAAATTGTCAAACACTTTGGAAAACCAAAACGTGAGCTTAATCTTCCTTGGCTTTTGAACCTGACCCACAAGCTCTATACCATTTTCCCACGCATCTCAGACAAGCTGGCTAGCAAGATGTTTAATTTCAAATAGGAGGAGATAGATGGCCACAAATATTCAAGCCTATTTAGAAAACCTCCAGCAACCCTGGGGACAGATCTATTATGATATCCTTTTTGAACAATTACAGGACATCAAAGGTAAGCGGGTGCTTGATTTCGGCAGTGGCTTTGGTCTCGTGGCCAACCACCTGGCACAAGACAATGAAGTCCTTGCTGTGGAACCAAATGAGGAAATGGTGGCATTGCGGGGCCAGGACCATCCCTATCAGCAATTCGTCGGGAGTCTGGACCAGTTAGCAAGTCTTGAAGATGCCAGCTTTGATGTTATCCTCTGCCACAATGTCTTGGAGTATGTGGAGGATCGCAAGGTGATTCTCAGGGAATTCACCCGCCTCTTGAAACCAGGTGGCCTGCTCTCCATTGTCAAGCACAATGAAGTTGGCCGCGTCCTGCAGACTGTCGTCTTTGAAAATGATCCTCAGAAGGCGCTTGATCTCTTAGCCGGCCAAGATCTGGAAACCCACTCCATGGGCTTGGCCCAGGCCTATGATCTCGGTGCAGCAGTAGAAGATCTAGCCCTCGAAATTCAGGACTACCAAGGAATTCGTGTCTTTTATGGCTTACAGGACAATCGCTTCAAAGGCCAAGAAGGCTGGCGAGAGTCTATGCTTCAGATGGAGCGGGCTGTTTGTCAGGACTCCCCTTATCGGGATATGGCCTTCTTCCAGCACTATAGGTTAAAAAGGAGTTAAGATGTTAGAGTACAAACAAGAGATTCCAGCGATGGCAGACCTAGTCGCACTGTACGGCTCTGTTGGCTGGACCAATTATACCAGCAACCCAGCTATGCTGGAAGAAGCTGTCAAAGCCAGCCTCTGGCAGTTGGTCGTCTATGATGAGAAAGAGCTCGTCGCTTACATTCGCTTGGTAGGAGATGGTCACTCGGTCCTGTTGGTGCAAGATCTCTTGGTGCGACCAGATTACCAGCTCCAAGGCATCGGAAAGAAACTCCTAGAAGAGGCTTTAGCGACCTTTCCTAATGTCTATCAACGGCTTCTTGTCACTGAACGGAGCGAGAAAAATCTAGCTTTTTACCAATCGCTGGGCTTTGTCGAACTGTCAGAGCAAGCCTGTACAGGGATGATTTATAAAATTTGATGGAGAGGATTTCCGGATAGGGAATCCTTTCTTCATTTCTTCTGTAAAATCATTTTTTCGCATTTGAAAAAATAATTCATGTTATAATAAGAAGACTAGATGACAGGGAGAAAAGAAAAACAGATGATCACGTCAAAATATGAATGGCAGTTTGCTACGCCCTTTTCAGATGATACTTTTTTGGCGCAAGCAAAGAAGAGAGGATTAGAAGCATCTGCAGCCAAGTTACTGGGAGAACGAGGGATCCAGACGGAAGAGGCGCTGGATCGTTTTCTTGAACCTCGGCTAGAAGATCTGCATGATCCCTACCTGTTTCACGATATGGACAAGGCAGTGGATCGCATTCGCCAAGCCATTGAAGACTATGAACAAATCCTAGTTTATGGGGACTATGATGCGGACGGGATGACGGCCGCTTCTATTATGAAGGAAACCCTGGAGCAGATGGGGGCGGAAGTAACCGTCTATCTACCCAACCGCTTTACGGATGGCTACGGTCCCAATGCCAGTGTCTACAAGTATTTTATTGAACAGCAGGGGATTTCCCTTATCATCACGGTGGACAATGGTGTAGCTGGTCATGAAGCCATTGACATGGCCCAAAGCATGGGAGTAGATGTTATTGTGACCGACCACCATGCCATGCCAGAAGTCTTGCCCGATGCCTATGCCATCATTCACCCCGAGCATCCAGATGCCGACTATCCTTTCAAGCACCTAGCGGGCTGTGGGGTTGCCTTTAAGTTGGCCTGTGCCCTCCTAGAAGAGGTGCCCCTAGATTTCCTTGATCTGGTTGCCATTGGGACCATTGCGGATATGGTCAGTCTGACAGACGAGAACCGCACCCTAGTCAAGTATGGCCTAGGTGTCCTTCGTCAAACCCAACGGATCGGTCTCCAGGAAATGCTCAAGCTGGCCTCCATCGCTCCTCAAGATGTAAATGAAGAAACGGTTGGTTTTCAGATTGCCCCTCGTCTCAATGCGCTGGGTCGCTTGGATGACCCAAATCCAGCGGTCGAGCTCTTGACGGGCTTTGACGACGAAGAAGCGCTGGAAATTGCGCTGATGATTCAAGCCAAGAATGAAGAGCGCAAGGAGATCGTCCAAGCCATCTATGATGAAGCCAAAGCCATGGTCGACCCAAGTCTTCCTGTTCAAATCTTGGCCAAGGAAGGCTGGAATCCTGGTGTCTTAGGGATCGTGGCCGGTCGTCTACTTGAAGAGCTTCATCAGCCCATCATCGTCCTCACCATAGACCAAGGCAAGGCCAAGGGAAGTGCACGAAGTCCCGAAAGTGTCCATATTTTTGAAGCCCTAGATCCCCATCGGGATCTCTTTATCGCCTTTGGAGGCCATGCGGGTGCAGCTGGTATGACTCTGGAAGTTGACAAGCTTCCTCGTCTGACTGAGATTTTTTCTAACTATATTGTAGAAAAAGGGATTGACCTGACGGCCAAATCCACCCTCTTTGTGGATGAGGAGTTGGATCTAGAAGAGCTGACCTTGGATACCTTGAAGAGTTTTGACCGTCTCGCTCCTTTTGGGATGGACCATAATAAACCTGTCTTTTACATTCGTGATTTTCAAGTGGAGTCTAGTCGGACCATGGGGGCTGGTAATAGCCATCTGAAGTTGAAGATTCAAAAAGGCGATGCCCATTTTGATGTGGTGGCTTTTGGCCAGGGCCATTTGGAATTGGAGTACTCCCAAGCGAAAAACTTGGAGTTGGTGGTATCCTTGTCCGTCAATCAGTGGAATGGACAGACCACCCTGCAACTGATGGTCGTGGACGCCCGTGTAGAAGGAGTACAGCTCTACAATATCCGAGGGAAAAATGCTCCTCTCCCACCAGCCATCCCACTCTTTAGTCAGTTAGAAGGAGTGGTTGATTCCCCAGCCATTGTCATCGATCGCATACCGGATGATCTGGCTGACTTAAAAGCCTTCTTCCAAGAACAGAGCTTCCAAGCGGTCTATTTTAAAAATGAACTAGACAAGGCCTATTACCTGACAGGCTACGGCAGTCGTGATCAGTATGCTAAACTCTACAAAACGTTGTATCAGTTCCCTGAGTTTGATATTCGCCATAAGCTCAGCCAACTATCTGACTACCTCAAGATTCCACAAGTTTTGTTGATCAAGATGATCCAAATCTTCCAAGAGTTGGGCTTTGTCCAGATTGAAAATGGCATCATGACGGTCAACAAGGATGCAGAGAAGAAGGAGATTGCCTCTAGTTCCGTTTATCAGGACTTGGTGCAGACGGTCAAAGACCAGGAACTCATGGCCCTAGGATCTGTGCAAGAAATTTATAATTATTTGCTTTCTGATGATAAGTAAGGTTTTGTCAACAATTACACTAAAGTATGCTTTTTTAAGACTTTCAAGTGCATCTCATAAATTTTCATGGTATAATGAAATGTAAACATAAATTTTGAAAGAAGTTAGAAATGAATTTAAAAGATTACATTGCAAGCATTGAGAACTATCCACAAGAAGGAATTACCTTCCGTGATATCAGCCCTTTAATGGCAGATGGCAATGCTTATAGTTATGCGATTCGTGAAATCGTTCAATACGCAACCGATAAGAAAATCGACATGATTGTCGGCCCTGAAGCGCGTGGATTCATCGTTGGATGTCCGGTCGCTTTCGAGCTCGGTATTGGTTTTGCGCCTGTTCGGAAACCTGGCAAATTGCCACGTGAAGTCATCTCAGCGGACTACGAAAAAGAATACGGTGTGGATACCTTGACCATGCACGCCGATGCTATCAAACCAGGTCAACGCGTTCTCATCGTCGATGACCTCTTGGCAACAGGTGGTACGGTTAAAGCAACCATCGAAATGATCGAAAAACTTGGTGGAGTGGTTGCAGGTTGTGCCTTCTTGATTGAGCTCGATGATCTCAAAGGCCGCGAAGCTATCGGTGACTACGATTACAAGGTCTTGATGCATTACTAATATAGTTTAGAGCTATATCTAGATAGAGAAAAACCATAATTGAAAACTATATGCTCCTGTCTTATAATAAGAGGTAACAACTTATAAGATGGGAGCTTTTTATGCCAATTACCTTAGATAAGAAATTACCAGCAGTTGATATTCTTCGCTCAGAAAATATTTTTGTCATGGATGATATTCGGGCAACTCACCAAGATATTCGTCCGATGAATGTTCTGATTTTGAATCTCATGCCGACTAAGGTAGCCACTGAGACTCAACTCTTACGCCTCCTGGCCAATACTCCCTTGCAGATCAATGTGGATTTCCTCTATATGACCAGCCATGAGTCTAAGACGACAGCGGCAGAACATATGGAAGTCTTCTACAAATCCTTCGAGGATATTAAAGAGAACTATTATGATGGCTTGATTATTACGGGAGCTCCCGTAGAGAAATTAGCCTTTGAGGAAGTGGATTACTGGGAGGAGCTAACAAAGGTTTTTGCTTGGTCGAAACGCCATGTTTTTTCAACCTTGCATCTTTGTTGGGGAGCCCAAGCTGGTCTCTATTACCGCTATGGGATTGAAAAAGTAGCCCTCTGCGACAAGCTATCTGGGATCTATGAGCAAACAGTTATGAATCCGCAGAGTCGCTTGATGCGTGGCTTTGACGATGCTTTTTTGGCCCCTCACTCACGTTATACAGATGTCCCCCTCAAGGAAGTGCTAGACAAGAGCAACTTGCAAGTCCTGGCTCAGGGGGGTGAAGTAGGATTATCCATCCTGGCCAGTCCAGACCTTCGAGAGGTCTATAGTTTTGGCCATTTGGAATATGACCGTGATACCTTGGCCAAGGAATACCAGAGAGATGTCAAAGCAGGCTTGAATCCAGATCTTCCAAAGAATTATTACGATCAGGATGACAGTAGTCGTGACCCACGGATGCGGTGGAACTTAGCGGCAGCCAACTTCTTTAGTAATTGGATCAATTATGCAGTTTACCAAGAAACTCCTTATCGTTTGGAGGAGTTAGAAAAAGATATTTCATTTTATGGTTACCTATAAAGGGGTAGTATGACATATTCACAAGCATTTAAGTCGGGCAATTTGGTTTTACCAAGTGCCTTACTTTTCCATTATCAGCATTTATTTAAAGACGCAGAGGATTTTCTGGTTTGGCAGTTCTTTTATTTGCAAAACACGACCAACCAATCCAGCCTCACACCTAATCAAATTGCAGATGCAATCGGTAAATCGGTCACAGAAGTCAACCAGTCCATGTCTCGCCTGACCAACCAAGGGTTGCTCCAATATCGGACCATTGAGTTAGATGGCGAGATTGAAGTTCTTTTTGATGCGACTGTTGCCCTCGAGCGCTTGGATGACTTGCTTCAAAGCAAGACAGAAGTAGCACAGCGCGGGCAAGACAAGCAAGCAGAGAATGAACTGGCTGATTTGGTCAAAACCTTTGAGCAGGAGTTGGGACGTTTATTGACGCCATTTGAAATCGAAGATTTGACGCAGACAGTCAAGCAGGATCAAACAGACCCTGATATTGTAAAGGCTGCCTTGAGAGAAGCTGTCTTTAATGGCAAGCCTCACTGGAAATACATCCAGGCCATCCTGCGCAATTGGCGACGGGAGGGGATTACCAGTTTGACACAATTAAAAATCAAACAACAAGAACGGGAAGCCCTTCAGCCTGAAAATGTCACAGTTTCAGATGATTTCTTACAGGCGATGGATTTGTGGAAAGATTAAAAAAACTAGCACTTATTTGAGTGCTAGTTTTTTTCGTTTATAAATAGTCAGCGTAAGCTTTTTCTAGTTTGGTGAGGAGTTCTTGCTTTTCCTCATCACTAGCAAAGGAAGCTTGGATAGCATCGACATTGTGCTGGTAAAAGTCGACTGGCGTCGTATGGAAGTGGCGATGGTAGAGGGTATATTCCTTGGTCAAATCCGTATCAGAGACGGTCCGGTTATCGGTGTTGATACTGATATGGGCCTGAGCTTCCTTCATTTTGAGGTAAGGGAAGTCCGCCACAGTGGCAGCTGCCTTGGTTTGAAGGTTACTAGTTAAACAGAGCTCACCGGTGACCCCATTTTTCACAAACTCTTTTAGAAGCTTTGGTTCATCCGCTAGCAAGGTCACGTGACCATTTCGTTTGATGCCATAGGCCATGGATTGAGCGACGTTGGCTGGACAGTGGCACTCGCCAGCATGCAGGGTCATGGGACGGTTGTAACTTTTGACCTGTTGGATGAGGGCATCAATAGCTTGTGGTGGATAGTGGTGCTCATCCCCAGCGAAGTCAAAACCAACAAAATCCTGATTTCTAACCTGGTTAGCTTCTGCCAGGATGTGAGAAGTGAGTTCTTGATCAGACTGGCGCATACCACAAACCAGGGCTTTCGAGACAATGTCAAATTCATCCTGGGCTTGGCGTAGTCCTTCACAGACAGCATCGATAGTTTCTGGGACAGTGAGCCCTTGGTCCATGGACAATTCTGGGGCAAAGCGCACCTCAATGTAGACGACATTTTCCAAAGCAGCTTGCTTGGCCACATCATAAGCAGCAAGGGTCAAGGCTTCCTTGGTCTGAAGAAGAGGGCGAATGTAGTCAAAGGCCTCCAAATAGTCCAAAAGATTCTCACAGTGGGCAGGTGCAGTGACATGGTGCTTGAGCTCTTCATCACTAGCAGGAAGGTCAATATTGGCCATGGCTGCCAATTGGCGAATGGTCGGAAGAGACAAGGAACCGTCTAAGTGGCAGTGTAGTTCTGTCTTTGCCAAACTATGAAAGTCGATCGTGGACATGTTTTTTCTCCTTCAAAATGTATTTTTTCTATACTATCATTTTGCCAAGAAAAGTCAAGTAAAGCTAGTGTAGCAGATTTTTGAAACTAGAGGCAGGATTTGATATGCTAGTAGTAACATAGACAAAGGAGAAAAGAGATGTCAGATTATCAATTACCAGAAGTATGGGAAGCACCGAACCAGATGGGAGGAGCCTGGGGTGGCTTGAACCAACCAACAGCAGGTGCCCGCTTTGAACAAACTCTTCCAAAAGGGGATCAGCCTTTCCAACTCTATACCCTTCCAACTCCAAATGGGATTAAGGTAACCATTATGCTGGAGGAATTGAAAGAGCTGGGAGTGGATGCAGGCTACGACGCTTATCGCATCAAGATTGGTGAGGGAGATCAATTTGGCAGTGACTTTGTAGCCATCAATCCCAACTCAAAAATTCCAGCCATGTTGGATCAATCAGGCGACCAAGACATTCGGGTCTTTGAATCAGCCAATATTCTCTTGTATCTAGCTGAGAAATTTGGCAAATTGATCCCGACTGATCCAGCTAAACGGACAGAAGTGCTCAACTGGCTCTTCTGGCAGACAGGGGCTGCGCCATTTTTAGGTGGAGGCTTTGGCCATTTCTTCCACTATGCACCTGAAAGAATCGAGTATGCCATCAACCGTTTTGCTATGGAAGCTAAACGCCAATTAGACTTACTGGATAAGGAATTGGCGACTAAACCTTATATTGCAGGAGATGACTATACCATTGCAGATATCGCCATCTGGTCTTGGTATGGCCGTCTAGCCCAAGACAAGGTCTGGGACCGTGCCGGAATTTTCCTAGATGTGAAGGAATACAAGCATTTGCAAGCCTGGACAGAGAAAATCGCCAATCGCCCAGCTGTGCAACGAGGCTTGGAAGTGGACTATAAGGAAATTGACTAAAGTCTAAGCATAGATAACTCAATTGTATTGAGATTTTCTTTAGGTGAGTTCGGACGTCAGCGAACTTCATAGAAGTTCCATGACTAAATCAAGATACAAAGGTCGTCTGCGGATAAAGTCAAAATAGGAAGTTTGACGAAGAAATTTTGGATTCTAGGAAAACTTATCTTTTTGACACGAGCCACAGCCCGTGTTCAATTCGTTTTGAACCCCTTCGCTTTTCAATTTTTAGGCTCAGGCTAAAACAGTTCCCCGAACTGTTTTACTTTTAAAACTCCTGAGTGCATGAAACAAAAAGTTTCATGCACTTTTCTCACTGCAGAAAACTCAATACGTATTTTTGGAGCTCCAAAAATAAGAGATTTCTCAAAATATATATCTAGCTAAACAATTTAGAAGCAATTTGAATAGGCGCCGTTGCGCCTTTTTTTAATGGTGCAAACATGGTATACTAAAGGATGGAATAAAAGTTTAGAAAGTTGCACATGGAATTTACAAAATTATCAAATCGCTTGGACTTGGTGGCTAGCTTCGTCCCAGCTAGAGCGCGTCTGTTGGATGTAGGGAGTGACCATGCTTATCTGCCAATCGCCCTCTTACAAGAAGGTAAGATTGAGGCCGCTATCGCTGGTGAAGTGGTTGATGGGCCTTATCAGTCTGCCCTCCAAAATGTCGCCGATAATGGCTTAGAGAGCAAGATTGAGGTCCGTCTGGCCAATGGTTTGGCTGCATTTGAACCAACAGATGGCATTTCCTGTATTACTATTGCAGGCATGGGAGGACGCTTGATTGCAGATATCCTAGCGGCAGGTTTTGAGAAATTAGCTGGTGTCTCTCGCTTGGTCTTCCAGCCCAATAATCGAGAAGATGAACTGCGGGCTTGGTTGGTAAACCATGATTTTCGCATTGTTGATGAAGCTATCTTGGAAGAAAATGAGAAGTTCTATGAGATCCTTGTGGTGGAACAGAGTACTCAAGAGTTGACAGCTAAGGAACTGCGTTTTGGTCCCCATTTGATGCGGGAACAAGCTCCAGCCTTTGTCCAAAAGTGGTCCAAGGAAGTAGAGAAATTAGCCTTTGCCTTGGAGCAGGTCCCAGTTGAGAATCAATCTGCTAGAGCATCGTTAGAAGAGCGCATCGCACAAATCAAGGAGGTTCTACATGTTAGCAAGTGAAGTTATCAAACGCTATGAAGCCTACTGTCCTCAGGAATTGTCTATGGAGGGAGATGTCTGTGGTCTACAGGTCGGCACGCTGCAAAAAGACATCCATAAGGTCATGGTAGCCCTAGATATCCGCGAGCAGACGGTGGCTGAAGCTATCGCCCATGGGGTGGACTTGATCATCGTTAAGCACGCGCCCATTTTCCGTCCCATCAAGGATTTGGTAGCCGATCGGGCTCAAAATCAGATCTATATTGACCTGATCAAGCATGATATCGCAGTCTATGTCAGCCATACCAATATTGACATTGTCCCAGATGGTCTCAACGATTGGTTCTGCCAGCTTTTGGATATTGAAGATACAGAGCCCCTCAGCATGACAGGAGAAGGAATCGGAATCGGCCGGATCGGTCAGGTGTCTGCCCAAACCTTTGGCCAGTTGGCTAGCAAGGTCAAAGAAACCTTTGGCTTAGATGCTTTGCGCTTGGTTCATTATGACCAGGCTGATTTGGAATGGGTCATTGAGTGTGTTGCTATCTGTGGAGGAAGTGGCCAGTCCTTTTACAAGGATGCTCTTGCTAAGGGAGCTGAGGTCTATATCACAGGAGATATCTACTACCACACGGCTCAGGACATGCTGAGCGATGGCCTCTTGGCCTTGGATCCAGGACACCATATCGAAGTTCTTTTTGTGTCAAAATTAGTAGAAAAGCTTAACCAGTGGAAGGATGAGGAAGCCTGGGAGATTGAAGTGATTGGCAGTCAAGCCAGCACCAATCCTTTTTACCATATCTAAGGGGTCATGATGAAAGTAGCCATTATCGGTGCAGGGATCGTAGGATCCACTGCAGCCTATTATTTATCCAAAGAAGCACAAGTGGATGTGACTGTCTATGACCATGGAGTCGGCCAAGCAACTAAGGCAGCGGCAGGCATTATTAGCCCTTGGTTTTCCAAACGGCGGAACAAGGCCTGGTATCGCCTCGCTCGTCTGGGAGCTGATTTTTACCAAGAATTGGTAGAAGACCTGGCCAAGGACGGAATTAAAACAGATTTTTACCAGCAGACCGGTGTCTATCTCCTCAAGAAAAAGGAGGAGAAATTAGACGAACTCTATCAGTTGGCGCTGAGCCGTCGGGAAGAATCTCCCTTGATTGGAGACTTGGCGATTTTAACCAAAGAAGAGGTGGCCCAGCAATTCCCAGGGCTGCAAGGTTTTGAGAAGCTGCTCTATGCATCAGGTGGAGCCCATGTAGAGGGAGCGCTTCTGACGGAAACCCTTCTTAAAGCCAGTGGCGCAAGAGTGATCAAGGAAGAGGTTGCTCTCTCAGTCTCAAGTGATGGCTATCAGATTGAAGGAGAAAGCTATGACCAAGTCATCCTAGCAACAGGAGCCTGGCTGGGGCAAATGCTCGAGCCACTTGGTTACCAAGTTGATGTCCGTCCTCAAAAAGGACAGTTGCGGGATTATCAGCTAGACTTAGTTACTGATGATTATCCCGTGGTCATGCCGGAAGGAGAGATGGATATCATTCCCTTCCAAAAGGGCAAGATCAGTATGGGAGCCACTCATGAGAATAAGATGGGCTTTGACCTGACGGTAGATCAAGTTCTGCTCAATCAGATGGAAACAGAAGCTTTGGCCTACTATCCAGAACTAGCTCAAGCGACAGTTGTCGGCGAGCGCGTGGGTACACGGGCCTACACCAGTGACTTTTCACCATTCTGGGGGGCTCTTCCCAATCAAGCTGGTATTTATGTCGCCAGTGGCCTAGGTTCGTCCGGCCTCACAACAGGTCCCCTCATTGGTTGGCATCTAGCCCAACTAGTGGCAGGAGGCAACCTACGCTTAGATTCAGCAGATTATCCAGTTGAACAATATGTGACGAAGAGAGTGGGACAAAAGTCCTAGCCTCTCAATTGTCTTTGGATAGTCGAGCAAGACGCAGTGGTTGAGTGGGCTCTACTACGCTGAATTCATCAGCTTTT
>NZ_CAJPOU010000015.1 GCF_905372335.1 Streptococcus sp. A12 | reverse complement strand
GCTGTAAAAGCTGATGAAATCAGCGTAGTAGAGCCCACTCAACCACTGCGTCTTGCTCGATAATCCAAAGACAATTGAGAGGCTAGGACTTTTGTCCCAGCCTCTTTTAGGCTTTTAAGAACTTTTTAAGGAAAAGTGGTATACTATTTCTAAAAAATTTAAGGAGTCCTGCATGAGAAAAAGAGCTATTTTTGAAGATGTCGTCTCTATTATGACTCACGATTCATCTACCATCAAAGATAGAAAAGGATGCAATCCCGAGCCTTTTCGAGAAAAAATGATAGATGATATGACAGATGATGCCTTTCTTTATCAAGTCAGGTCCTACCTAGCTAGTTTTGGGATTATTGGCCATATCTCTTTTCAGAATAAAAAAGCTAGGCAGAAAGGCTTTCTCTTACGCGTAATGGACCATCAACTTTATGTTGAAAAGGCGAATAAAGACACGGGACTCCAAGCAGGGGATCAGATCCTAGGTCTGGATGGAAGTGACTTGGAGCAGGTAGCCTCTCTCCATAAGGACTATTTTATCAGCAAGACCCCTGAAAGACACTATCGAGAATGGGCGGATTTGGTCTCTCAGTCCACAAGAGTCACCCTACTTCGGAAAGGGGTAGAAAAGACCATTGAAGTAGCGCCCAGTCGAGAGCCGATCCAAGATCAGATCTTTTGGAAACGATTAGACGATGAGATTCTTTATCTTCGTCTGGATAACTTTATGAATGAAGGAGCCATTAGTCGGGTATATCAAGAGTGTTTACCGATGATGACGGAGGTCAAGTTTCTTCTCATTGATGTCCGACAGAACGGCGGAGGGACAGATTCTCTATATCTTCCTCTGTTACATCTAGGCTTAGAGAAGGATCAGGGCTATGATTCGCTTGACTGGGACGATGATGGCATGGAAATTCTCTACACGGAACGCAATGTCGACTTGCGCTTGAAGGATTTTGAGGACTGGATGCAACAGGAAGCAATTAGTCCGGAAACAGTTAAACTACTGGAAGATATGAAAGAGGGGTTACTCCGCCATCGGGGGAAAGGCTATGTACCGTATCAGCAAGAAAGCGAGGAATTCTTCCCAGAGGTTAGAGGTGGCCAATATCCCGAACAGATCTTTATCTTATCAGATATTTATTGTCGATCATCTGGTGATAATTTTGTCCAGATGATGAAGCAGTTTAAGAAGGTAACGGTGGTAGGTAGACCAACTCTAGGAATTTTAGACTATTCCAATTGTTGTACTGTTGATTATGGCGATTATCAATTGATGTTTCCTACCTCTCGCTGTCTAAGCTTGGATCAAGGAAAAGGAATGACGGATCAAGGTGTGGAGCCGGATATAGAGGTTCCCTGGAGTCCCGACCATTTTGAAAGAGATGTAGATCTAGACAAGTGTTTGGAGTTGATTCGTCAGAGTTGCGAAGCGGCAAGATAATGCTAGATAGCGGTTGGCATAAATCAGGATAGTAATCGTCTTTTATGGTAACGTTTTCTAGTATTTTTTCCTTGTGTTTGGATTGCTATGACTGAACAAAAAATGGTAAAATAGTCAGTGAAAATCAAAATGAAGAGTGAAAAAGATGAAACATAAAACACTTTATAAATTTATAGGGCAAACAATCTTGTATTTCGCTATTTTCTTAGCCCTACTTTATTTCTTTAGTTACCTTGGTCAAGGTCAGGGTGGCTTTATCTACAATGAATTTTAAAGGAGATCCCTACTGTGTCAAACCAACCAATTACTGATATGATCGAAGCGATTGAACGCTACGCCCAACAGCAACCAGACTATCCTGTCTACAATGTCCTTGGAGAAGAGCATACCTATGGCCAATTGAAGGCTGATTCAGATAGCTTAGCAGCCCACATTGACCAAATGGGACTTCCTGAAAAGTCACCTGTTGTGGTCTTTGGTGGCCAAGAATATGAAATGTTAGCAACCTTTGTGGCCTTGACCAAATCTGGCCATGCTTATATCCCAATTGATAGCCACTCTGCCTTGGAGCGCGTGTCTGCTATTCTTGAAGTAGCAGAGCCAAGCTTGATTATTGCCATCAATGAATTCCCATTGGAAAACCCAGCTGCTCCTATCATGTCCTTGGAGCAAGTGCGTGAAGCCTATGCGGCTCAGCATGCCTATGACTTGCAACATCCGGTCAAAGGGGATGATAACTACTACATCATCTTTACCTCCGGGACAACTGGGAAACCAAAAGGGGTGCAAATTTCGCATGATAACTTGCTCAGCTTTACCAACTGGATGATCACAGACAAGGAATTTGCGACGCCAGAGCGTCCGCAAATGTTGGCGCAACCGCCCTATTCTTTTGACTTGTCTGTCATGTATTGGGCACCGACCTTGGCTCTTGGTGGAACCCTTTTTGCTCTTCCATCAGCCATCACTCAAGACTTTAAACAACTTTTTGCAACCATCTTTTCTCTTCCGATTGCGATCTGGACTTCGACACCATCTTTTGCAGATATGGCTATGCTGTCTGAAGATTTCAATGCTGAAAAGATGCCAGGCATCACCCATTTCTACTTTGATGGGGAAGAGTTGACCGTGAAAACAGCTCAGAAATTGCGAGAGCGTTTCCCAAATGCACGCATCATCAATGCTTATGGGCCAACGGAAGCAACTGTTGCTTTGTCGGCAGTCGCTATTACAGATGAGATGTTAGAGACTCTTAAACGCTTGCCAATTGGTTACACGAAAGAAGATTCTCCAACCTTCATCATTGATGAGGCAGGCAATAAATTGCCAAATGGAGAGCAAGGGGAAATCATCGTGTCTGGACCAGCTGTTTCAAAAGGTTATATGAATAATCCAGAGAAAACAGCAGAAGCCTTCTTCGAATTTGAAGGTCTCCCAGCCTATCATACGGGAGATGTCGGAACCATGACGGATGAAGGCCTCCTTCTCTATGGTGGTCGGATGGATTTCCAGATCAAGTTTAATGGTTACCGTATCGAACTAGAAGATGTTTCTCAAAACTTGAACAAATCTCAGTATATTGACTCGGCTGTTGCAGTACCGCGCTACAACAAAGATCACAAGGTCCAAAATCTCTTGGCCTATGTCATCTTAAAAGATGGGGTCAAGGAACAATTTGAGCGCGAGATTGATATTACCAAAGCGATCAAGGAAGATTTGGAGCACATCATGATGTCTTATATGATGCCTTCGAAATTCCTCTACCGTGACAGCTTGCCGCTAACTCCAAATGGGAAAATCGACATCAAAGGGTTGATTAGTGAGGTTAACAACCGATGATCGAGTTTTTGAAACAGCTCCCTCATTTAGAACCCTATGGGACCCCGGTCTACTTTATTTATCTGATTGGGGCCTTATTGCCCATCTTTGTTGGCCTCTTCTTTAAAAAGCGTTTCCCAGTCTATGAAGCCTTGGTCAGCCTAGCCTTTATTGTTTTGATGCTGACAGGGACGGATTTGAAACAAATCTATGCGGTTCTTTTCTACCTCTTTTGGCAAATCCTTTGGGTCTATTCTTATAAAATCTATCGAAGCCAGCGTGATAACAAGTGGGTCTTTTACCTTCACTCTTTCTTGGTCGTTTTGCCCTTGATTTTTGTGAAGGTGCAACCAGCCATTGATGGGACCCAGTCTTGGATGGGCTTCCTTGGGATCTCCTATCTGACCTTCCGAGCGGTAGGGATGATTATCGAGATGCGAGATGGGACCCTCAAAGAATTTAGTCTCTGGGAATTCTTGCGTTTCTTGCTCTTTATGCCGACTTTTTCAAGTGGGCCGATCGACCGCTTCAAACGCTTCAATGAAGATTACCTAACGATTCCAGATCGGGATGAGCTCCTCGATATGCTGGAACAGAGCGTCAAGTATATCATGTTTGGCTTTCTCTATAAGTTCATTCTAGCTCATATCTTTGGTCATCTCTTGCTGGGTCATGTTAAGACTTATGCCCTTCTTCAAGGAGGCGTCTTTAACCTAGGAACCTTAGGAGTGATGTACGTCTTTGGTTTGGATCTCTTCTTTGACTTTGCAGGCTATTCCATGTTTGCCCTTGCAGCATCCAACCTGATGGGGATTAAGAGTCCAATCAACTTTAACCTCCCTTTCAAATCACGTGATTTAAAGGAATTTTGGAATCGCTGGCACATGAGCTTGTCTTTCTGGTTCCGTGACTTTGTCTTTATGCGTCTGGTCATGGTCTTGATGCGCAACAAGGTCTTTCAGAGTCGGATTACAACGTCAAACGTTGCCTACATCATCAACATGTTGGTCATGGGCTTCTGGCATGGAGTGACCTGGTATTATGTTGCTTATGGTCTTTTCCACGGTCTAGGTCTCGTGATCAATGATGCCTGGCTACGGAAGAAGAAGACACTGAATAAAGAGCGAAAAGCAAAAGGACTTGAGCCCCTGCCAGATAATCGCTGGACTCAGGCTCTTGGAATCTTTATTACCTTCAACACCGTTATGCTGTCCTTCCTGATCTTCTCAGGTTTCTTGGATCGGCAATGGTTTCCAAAAATGAAATAAGAAAAGGAAAAATGAAAAATGGATGTAAAATCACAAGTAATTGAAATTATTGATGAATTGTTTATGGAAGATGTCTCAGACATGATGGATGAGGATCTCTTTGATGCGGGTGTTCTTGATAGCATGGGAACCGTTGAGTTGATTGTTGAATTGGAAAACCGCTTCGATATTCGGGTTCCAGTATCTGAATTTGGTCGTGATGACTGGAATACTGCCAACAAAATCGTAGAAGGTGTAACGGAGCTTCAGAATGCTTAAACGATTGTGGCTGATTCTGGGTCCAGTCTTTTGCGCCATGGCTCTTGTCGCTGCTCTTCTCTTTTTCTATCCGATTAACCACAAACATAATCTGACAGAGGAGAAAAAGGCCGCAGTGAGCTTGACGGCAGAAGGCTTTAAAAGTCGTGCCCGTAAGGAAGAAGCGCTCGGGGATCCCAACTATCGTTTTGTACCCTTCTTTGGTTCTAGCGAATGGTTGCGATTTGACATCGTCCACCCAGCAGTACTAGCAGAGAAGTATGATCGCTCTTATCGTCCGTATTTTCTAGGACAACGAGGGGCAGCGTCTTTGAACCAATATTTTGGGATGCAGCAAATTCTTCCTCAACTAGAAGGGAAAACGGCTGTCTATGTGGTATCGCCCCAGTGGTTTACGAAGGATGGTTATGATTCATCGGCCTTTCAGCAATACTTTAACAGTGACCAATTAACGAGCTTTTTGGCCAATCAGGAAGCTGGACCAGCAAGCCAGTATGCGGCATCTCGTCTCTTGCAGCAGTACCCTAATGTTGCTATGCAGGGAGGAGTTCAGAAGCTAGCCAAAGGTCAAAATCTATCTAGTTTTGAAAAAGGTCTCAATCAGACCTTCATGCGCTTTGTTCGTCGGGAGGATGCCTTCTTTAGCACCTTCACGGCAATGAACAATAGCAACTATGAGAAGAAAGTTCTCTCTCGCTTAAACGACTTGCCAGATACATTTTCTTACGAAGCCTTGGAAGAGGTGGCGACGGCGGAAGCCAAAAAGAAAACCAATAATAATAAACTAGGCATTAGTAATAGTTTTTATACTCATCGTCTTGCGAGTAAGCTCAAGAAACTCAAAGGATTCCAAAAGAATGAATCCTATGAACAATCCCCAGAATACAATGATTTACAACTTGTCTTGGATCAGTTTGCTCAATCTAAAACCAATGTCATCTTTGTCATCCCTCCAGTGAACTCTAAATGGATGGCTTATACAGGCTTGAGTAAAGAAATGTATCAACGGACAGTTGAAAAAATCCGTTACCAACTAGAAAGTCAAGGCTTTACCCATATTGCTGATTTTTCTAAAGATGGTGATAAACCTTACTTTATGCAGGATACCATTCATATGGGCTGGAATGGATGGTTGGCATTTGACAAGGCAGTTGATCCTTTTGTCTCCAACCCTCAACCGGCTCCTGAATACAAGATTAACAATCGTTTCTTAAGTCAGGACTGGGCTAACTATAAAGGCCAGCCGGATCAATTTAAGTAAGATGCGAAGAGGTTGAGAATACCCAGTCTCAACCTTTTTTCTATAGTTTTGAAGAAACTTATCCCCATATTCACAGACTTATCCACAGACTTGTGGATAAGTCTATCTACTGAAAGAGAGGAACTGGTAAACCATGAAAACAATGAAGAAAATAGCTGTTTATGCGATTCTTCAAGGAATCGTGATCTTTCTCATTACGGGCCTCATCACCCAATTCATCAGAGGAGACTTCTTTTTCCGTGGCTTGGCTCCAATATTTGGAGTCTTGGCAGCTATCATGCGTTTTGGAACAGCTAGTCTGATGAAAATCTTGGCCCCAACCCTATACGATGAAGAGGCCAAACACGAGAATGCTCCTACCGGGAAAGAAGCTGAATAAAAGCACTGTTTTTTCTGGAAAAATCTCTGGAAAAGCACTTATCTGACAGGCTTTGTGGTAAAATAGAAGGAAGAATATTAGTTTGGAGAGTAAAAATACAATGAAACGTTCCATGTATGCTGGACGTGTTCGTGAGGAACACATTGGACAAGAACTAACCCTCAAAGGATGGGTGAGTCGACGCCGTGATTTGGGTGGCTTGATTTTTATTGATTTGCGGGACCGTGAAGGGATTATGCAATTGGTCATCAATCCAGAGACAGTCAGTTCGGAAGTAATGGCAACGGCTGAGAGTCTTCGTAGCGAGTATGTGATTGAAGTGACAGGTCAAGTTGCTGCCAGACAGCAAGCTAATGATAAAATTGCAACAGGTCAGGTTGAATTGCATGTTTCTTCCTTGACTGTCCTTAATACGGCAAAAACCACACCATTTGAGATCAAGGATGGCATTGAAGCCAACGACGATACTCGTCTACGCTATCGATATTTGGACTTGCGTCGTCCAGAGATGTTGGAAAACTTGAAATTGCGTGCCAAGGTAACCCACTCTATTCGGAACTACTTGGATGAGCTGGAATTTATTGATGTGGAAACACCTTTCCTTTCTAAGTCAACTCCAGAAGGGGCGCGTGACTATCTCGTTCCATCTCGTGTCAACAAGGGTCACTTTTATGCCTTGCCTCAAAGTCCTCAAATTACTAAACAGTTGTTGATGAATGCAGGCTTTGACCGCTATTATCAAATCGTCAAATGTTTTCGTGACGAAGATTTACGTGGAGACCGTCAACCTGAGTTTACACAGGTCGATTTAGAAACCTCCTTCCTGACAGAGCAAGAAATTCAAGATATTACGGAAGGTTTAATCGCGCGTGTCATGAAAGAAACCAAGGGAATTGAAGTCACCCTTCCTTTCCCACGGATGAAGTACGATGATGCGATGGCTCTTTATGGTTCTGACAAACCAGATACTCGTTTTGAGATGCTCTTGACAGACTTGACAGAAGTTGTAAAGGGTGTAGACTTCAAGGTCTTCTCAGAAGCTCCAGCAGTGAAAGCCATTGTGGTCAAAGGAGCAGCAGACAACTACTCACGTAAAGATATCGATAAGATGACCGAAGTAGCCAAACAATATGGCGCTAAAGGTCTTGCATGGGTCAAGGTAGCTGATGGTACTTTAAACGGTCCAGTTGCTAAGTTCTTGACAGACGTGACAACAGAGTTGACAAGTGTTTTACAGTTGGAAGAAAAAGATTTGGTCCTCTTTGTAGCGGATACACTAGAAGTAGCTAACGCAACACTAGGTGCTCTTCGTTGTAGAATTGCAAAGGAATTAGACCTCATCGACAACAATCAATTCAACTTCCTTTGGGTGGTAGATTGGCCAATGTTTGAGTGGTCTGAAGAAGAAGGCCGTTACATGAGTGCCCATCATCCCTTTACACTTCCGCAAGCAGAGACAGCTCATGAATTAGAGGGCGATCTTGCCAAGGTACGTGCTATTGCCTATGACATTGTGCTCAATGGTTACGAACTTGGAGGAGGAAGTCTCCGGATCAACCAAAAAGAATTGCAAGAACGGATGTTTACTGCTCTCGGTTTCTCAAAAGAAGATGCGACAGAGCAATTTGGTTTCTTGCTAGAAGCTATGGATTATGGTTTCCCTCCACATGGTGGATTGGCTCTTGGCTTGGACCGTTTTGTCATGTTGTTAGCAGGTGAGGAGAATATCCGTGAAGTGATTGCCTTCCCTAAGAACAACAAGGCAACGGATCCAATGACCCAAGCCCCTTCTACAGTAGCCACCAAACAACTGGAAGAGTTGAGTCTACAAGTAGAAGTCAAAACTGAGGAGTAAGAATAAAAGCGGAAAATCCGCAGAAGTAGCTTCTGTGATTTTCCCTTTGTTTGTATAACGAGAGATAATCATGAAAAAAACTCGCTTAGGTAAAATCTTACGTTTTTATGTGAGAAGAATTGCTTATAATTTTAAATTATTACGGGTCTTAAAAAGTATTTCCCGAGAAAAGTATGATGAAAAGATTTCGGCCTCATTGGTCTATGGATTTTTATCTGCAATTGCTGTGAACTTCTTTTTCCAGCCGGGACGTGTGTATTCGAGTGGTGCGACAGGGTTAGCACAAATTGTTTCAGCTCTTAGCGATCGATTTTTGGGCTTTACCATTCCTGTTTCCTTGTCATTTTATGCCATCAATCTGCCCTTAATGATCATCGCCTGGTATCAAATTGGTCATAAGTTTACCATTTTCACCTTTATCACGGTGTCCATGAGTTCCTTCTTTATCCAATTTGTCCCAGTAGTTACGCTCACCAATGACCCTATCATGAACGCCTTGTTTGGGGGTGTTGTTATGGGGACAGGGATTGGTTTTGCCCTTCGGAATAATATCTCCAGCGGGGGAACCGATATTGTCAGTTTGACCATTCGAAAGCGAACGGGCAAGAACGTCGGTAAAATTTCTCTCATCGTCAATGGGACCATCATGTTGATAGCAGGGATGACCTTTGGTTGGAAGTATGCCCTCTATTCGATGATTACCATTTTTGTTTCTAGCCGAGTGACAGATGCTGTCTTTACCAAGCAGAAGCGGATGCAAGCCATGATTGTCACTAGCCAACCGGATAAGATTATTGAGAAAATCCATAAGCGATTGCACCGTGGGGCAACCATTATTCACAATGCCGAAGGGACCTATAATCATCAGGAAAAAGCCGTCTTACTCACGGTTATTACCCGAGCAGAGTTTAATGAGTTTAAATTTTTAATGAAAAAAGCAGATCCTCAAGCTTTTATAACCATTTCAGATAATGTTCATATTATTGGACGCTTTGTCGAAGTAGAAGACTAAAAAATTCCTGCAAGAAGTTCTTGCAGGAATTTTTTTATGCTTGTTCTACCAAGATCCAACCATGGCCTGGAACGGTAAATTCTTCTTGAGAAAGTCCTTGCTCTCTTCCATACACATGAGGGTAGGCAATCACTAATCTTACAGATTGTTTGAGTCGATAAGTCCATTCTTGATCCCCTAGGTTGACCAAGATAAGCAACTTACGACCGTCTTTCTCAATACTGTAAGAGAAGGTCCTCTCTGAGATCCAAGTGACTTGGCAGTAATCACGTATATCTTGAGCCTTGTCAAAGCGAAGGAGCTCTTCCTCTTTTCGATAGGCAATCAATTCGCGCAGGAACTGAATATCTGTTTCATAAGCTGTAGAAGAAAGCCAGTCTAGTTGATTTAGAGCATCTGGAAGATTGTAAGTATTCTCTTCTAAGCCCTTGCTGCGACAGAATTCTTGGCCAGCATGTAAGAAAGGAACTCCTTGAGCCAAGAGGACGAGATGCAAGCCAAGTCGAGCTTTAGCCTGACGCACCTCCTCTGAAATGTTTGGATCTTCAACCTTGAGATAGTCAAAGAAGGTTGCATTATCATGGCATTCCACATAGTTAATTGCCTGTTGAGGACGCACAAAGTGTGGGGCTCCTTTGAGTCCGACGTTACCAGTCAAAATATTGGCCAGATCATTGGCCTGATAGCGGCTGTCTATACGTCCTTCGTTGAGGATGCTTCGTTTAATGGTATCACGGAAGTTGTCACTGAAGAAGCCATACGGACGAAGTTGACTGGTATTGTATTGATGGGCCAGGAGTTCAGGATCCAGTCCAGTATCCATCTTCCAGCCTTCTCCATAAAGGTAAATGTTGGGGTAAATCGCTGCCAATTCTTCTTGAATTTCCATCATGGTTTGGCGGTCAAGAATGCCCATCAAGTCAAAGCGAAAACCATCAAAGCCGTAGAGTTGAACCCACTGCTTGACTGACTGCTTGATGTAGTTGCGCACCATGGCTCTCTCGCTGGCTACATCGTTGCCGCAGAAGGTTCCGTTGGTTCGTTGGCGGTCTTGGTCATAGCGATAGAAATAGCCTGGGACAATCCGCTCAAAGGCAAACTCGTCAGAGAGGTAAACATGGTTATAAACCACATCCATAATAAGACTGAGATCGGCCTTATGATAGGCATCAATCACTTGTTGCAACTCAAGGATCCGTTGGTAAGGATCATTTGGCTGGCTACTAAAACTTCCTTCCGGAACATTGTATTGCACAGGGTCATAGCCCCAATTGTAGGAAGCAGTAGGATTTGTTTCGTCTACGCTTCCGAAATCATAGAGGGGCATGAGCTGAACATGAGTAATACCCAGGGATTTCAAATAGTTAAAGCCAAAGGTCTGGTCTCCATGCTTAGGAGATTCTAAGAGGGCTGGGAAGGTGCCAGGATGTTGGAAACCAGCTTCTTTTTGCATGGAGAAGTCCCGGACGCTCAATTCATAAATAATGGCCTGAGTCGGATCTAGTTGGGTTGCGGCTCTCTGGATAGGGCGCTCAATCTTATGCCGGTCGATGACATAGCTAGCTCCGGAATTGGCTTCAGAAGAAAGAGCATAAGGATCATGGACGATATGGGTTACACCGTTGACTTGATGCTGGTAGTAATAAGAGGCTTTTTCCCAGTCTCCTTCGAGTTCTAAACGCCATACACCTTTTTCTGTCCGCTCCATTGGGTAGGCAGTTTGGTTGACCAAGAGCTGAACCTCTTGAGAAATGGGAGCCCAGAAGGCAAAGGTCGTTTTTTCTTTTGAGTAGCGAGCCCCTAAATCCTCTCCATCATAAGCATATAGCTGATCAAAGATGGGTTGGCGGACAATGTCGCGATAGTGTAGGAGGCAGGTTTCTCCTTTAGCGTTGGAGAGGATATAGCTTTGACTTAAGTCGATGGGAAGAGGGCTTCGAAGAGTTTTTTCTTCATCAGTTGGCAGAAGTTCAATCGTTTTCGAACCAGACGTCAATGTAAAAGGAAGAGAGGCCATTACGCTCTCTCCTCCTTCCATGCGAATCAGGTCTTGGTCATCTAAATAAGCTGCAAAGTGAGTGGTCATAGGTTCTCCTAAAGTTCAATAATCGAGTGTTCAATGAGCTGTCTGTAGCAAACAGTTTTATTTTCCTTGTTGTCCTTAATAATTTGGAGTAAGGTTCTGACAGATTCGCGTCCCAATTCGACCGTATTGATATCAATATAGGCGTCAATAGGGATCCGTGGTTGAATGGAGTCGAAGGAAATAATCGGAAGTTCGACTTGTTTGTCGTTCAGGTATCTCCGAACCCCTTCGGCAACCAAAATATCCGTCGTCATGAGTGCTTCCAGTTCTTCAAAAGGCAGGGTATCCATGATTTGGTAAGAATTTTCTTCCAGCAAGAAACCAAAGGAGAACTTGACCAATTCCTCACGGAGAGGGATCTGGTGACTGGCAAGAGCTTCTTGGTAGCCCTTGTAGCGGTCTTGAGAAACGGCCAATTCCTTATTTCCTCCAACAAAGGCGATGTGTTGGTATCCTTTCTTGATGAAATATTCGGTCGCATCAAAGGCGGCCTTAACATTGTCGTTATCGACTAAGGATACAAACGGTGAAGTTGCTTTTCCCAAAATCAAGAAAGGAAATTTATCTTGAATACAGAAGTCAACTAAAGGATCATTCAATTTGGAATAGAGGAAGATGAGTCCATCTACCCGCTTACCATAAATCATTTGTTTGAGTTGACCGAGGCGGTGGGTTTCATTAGCCCCTGTACAAATCTGAATGGCATAGCCATAATCAGAAGCAACCTGACTAATCCCACGGAGTACCGTAGGGAAGAAGGGGTTTTGGAAGAACACATCACTTTCATCAGGCAAGACAAGAGCAATAACCTGACTGGACTGGCTCACTAAGCTACGAGCATTGAGGTTTGGATGGTAATCTAGTTCTTTCATGGCAGAACGAACCCGTTCTTTAGTGGCTTCACTGATGGTAGATTTATTTTGAATCACTCGTGTAACGGTAGATGGTGCAACGCCAGCAAGTTTGGCGACATCTTTGATGGTGACACGCATAAAGGACCTCCCTAAGGTTTGTAATCTGGATCCCGGAAATGAGTCTTATAGAAAGCAAGTGCGAGGAACAAGACAAATAGGATATTTTGGATCAAGATGGTTGTCGTAAAGACTTGGTGGAATACTAAACTGATCAGGACGCTCGCGAGAATGGGCAATCCTAGACAGTTGAGGGTAAAATTGAAGCATTCTTTGAAGGTCTTGAGAGAGAAGAGACGTGACTTCCGTGTCAAGAAGAGGAAGAAGGAAGCTCCAAATACTAAAATGGCAAAATTCACAGCAGATAAGAAAGCTGAGAAGAGGACGAGAAAGAGGCTAACAGCCAATCGATTGGCCTGGAACCAATCTTTGGAAATGGCCTTAGTGAGTTCCTTTTTGTCCTGGATGCTCTCTTGATTGATGGCTTGGTAAGGAATCGTAGCCAGTTCTTTCTTTTCTTTACTTACAATCAATTGATTTTTATCGAAATAAAGAGTTAATCTTTCTCCTAATTGAGTTCCTTCGTGATGGCCTAAGATAACATGACCAGCCTCATTTTTATGAACTCCAAAATGACTGTTATAGACTAGTTCTTGCTGATTTATCTGTATGTTTTCTTTTAAATCCTTCATAACGTCGTCTGTTAAGGGATCAAAGACATCACTAACGAAGGTGGTTAAAGGGTAGGTCTGTAGTTCTGCATTTTGAATGGCAACGGGAATGAGGGTCAAGGATAGAAGAAAGAGTGAGGTAAAGATCATTTGGAACCAATTAAGTTGTTTGCGGTTGGCAAATGCTTTTCTCACCTGAAAAAGACTGGAAAAATAGTTAAATGGATAGGGCATGAAGAGACCTTTCTAATCTCCGGGATGGATTTCCCTTGTATGGAGAGCACAACATGATTTTATCCTTAACCAAAGATGGGAGAGAAACTGGTAGCAAATCAATCAACTTGCTACCCTTGTCCCACTCCCATCCTTTCCTTAAAGATAAAATTAATGTGACTGGGAGAAAAGCACGAGAGGAGATCTTGTCCTTTTCATCATAGCTGGAAGGTTATAGAAAAGTTTATTTTATCCTTTATCCCCACCAGCTGTCAAGCCTGAAACAAAGTTCTTTTGAAGGAAGAAGAACAGAACACAGATTGGAACTGCAATCAGAATCGCACCTGCCGCAAAGAAGGCAATCTTTTGATTTTTTTGGTCGCTGATAAAGGTTTGAAGACCAACAGCTACCGTGTAATTGATTTCATCGCGAAGCAAGAATTTAGACAAGATGTAGTCTCCAAAAGGTCCCATGAAGGCCCAAAGAGCTTGGACCGCAATCATTGGGCGAACCAATGGAAGGACGATTTGCCAGAAGCGACGGAAGTGTCCAGCACCATCCAATTTTGCAGATTCATCAAGTGAAATTGGGACTGTATCGAAGTAACCTTTCATCAACCAAGCGTTCATTGGGATTCCCCCACCGACATAGAGGAAGATGAGGAACCAGCTGTGGTTCAAGGCATTCAACATCAAGGCCATAACGAAGAAGGCAGTCAAAGCAGCCATGGTAGGGACCATTTGGATAATCAAGAAGAAGACCAAACTTTGCTTACGAGCCAAGAAGTTATAGCGGCTGTAAGCATACCCTGCCAAGGTAATGATGGATGTTTGAGCAACCATGGTAATAATGGCGATGATCAAGGTGTTGAGATACCAAGTACCATATAGGGTATCCGTAAAGAGTTTTTGGAAGTTATCAAAGCTGAGACTGCCACTGAAATCAAGCGTAAAGGCACTGACATTACCAGTTTTGAAGGCTGAAAGAACCGTGATCAACAATGGATAGATGATGATGATGGAAAGGACAACCAAGTAGAGGTAAGTCAAGAAATGATTAAGGCGGCGTTTAAATTGAACTGAATTTTTCATTTTACACATCCTCCATATCAAATGCGTGCAGTTTCTTGAAGGCAATCATCGAGATCGAGATGACAATCAAAGAGATGATCAACGTAACCGCAGCAGCCATTGAGTATTGAGGTGATGAGTTCGTTGTCAATTTATAGATCCAAGAAATCAAGATATCTGTCGAACCAGCATTACCACCAACAGATCCAGGTCCACCATCGTTAAAGAGGTAGATAATGGAGAAGTTGTTAAAGTTGAAGGTGTATTGGCTGATGAGCGTTGGTGCCGCAACCGCCAAAATCATTGGGAAGGTAATGTTGCGGAATTTTTGCCAAGCGTTGGCCCCATCAATATAGGCTGCTTCGTAAAGATCGTTTGGAATAGATTGCAAGATTCCGAGTGTCAAAACGTAAATGTAAGGGAAGCCGAGCCAACCTTGCATCATAATCAAAGCAATCTTCGTCCAGGTAGGATCAGTTTTCCAAGGAATGAGAACCCCATCCAAGAATGGGAAAATCTTCGCAAAGAGTGGAAGGACTTGCGCATTGATGGCCCCGATACTATCGTTGAACATGTTTGAGAAGGTCAAGATCGTAATGAAGGCAGGAACTGCCCAAGGAAGAAGGAAGATAACACCAAAGATGCGTTTTCCTTTAATGAATGGTTGGTTGGCAATAATAGCCGTTAGGATACCAAGAACGATTTGAAGAGTAGAAGCTGCCAAGGCCCAGATCAAGGTCCAGCCCAATACAGATGTAAAGGCAGAACGGAAGGTACTCAAAGTCCACATGTTGGTGAAGTTTTGAAGTCCGATCCAATCAAGGAGCGTAAAGCGAGCTGTATGTTTAAAGTCGTAGTTGGTAAAGGCAATCATCAAGGTAACCAAAACAGGGAAGATGATTGCAAAGGTCATGGCAATATAAGAAGGGATGATCAAGAGATAGGGGAAGCCATTTTCATAGATAGCATTCACCATCTCTTTTAGGGTCTTCGGCACTCGAATCCCGTTATTAATCCGCTTAGCTACAGTACCAGCATCTTTGATATTCAAGGCGTAGAACATCAAATAAACGACGGTGATAATTAAGTGGAAGGCACCACGAATCAAGATAAAAAGAGAATTATCTTTTCCACGGACAGTACCGAGGGTAACTAGTTTAGACAATTCCTCCAAACCAATACCGAAAAAGTAAGCGAGAAAGACAAGTGTTACACCGAGGAAGATGTACCCTTTTGCTTTCTGTTTGTTATAGATTTGTCCCAAGCCAGGAATGAGGGATAACCACATTGCCTTTTTTGAATTTTGTTGTGTTTCCATATCGACTCCTTATAAGTGAGCGACCAGAGGCCACATCACAGCGAAAGGCTGGGAAACACTCCCAGCCCCTTGGGAACTGTATTACTTGCCACCGAATTTTTGTTCGATAGTTTCTTTGATTAATTTAACAGCATCGTCAGCAGCATCTTTAGAAGATTTCTTACCACTTACAGCGTCGAAGAGCATAGTTGCAGCTGGATCCCAAACAGTACTCATTTCAGAGATGTTTGGCATTGGTTGTGCATTTTCAAACTGTTTAACAACGGCAGTTGTCAACTCATCGTTTTTACCAACAGCATACTCACGAGCTTCTGTGTTAGCTGGCACTTCGTTTGTCTTATCGTAGAAAGCTTTTTGTTGATCAGTTGAAGTCAAGAAGTCTACGAATTTTTGAGCTGCTTCAGGGTGGTTAGCACCTGCAGGGATAACCCAAGCTTTACCACCACCGAAGGCAGAGTAAGCTTTTCCATTTGGAAGAGTAGGGATAGTTGCTACACCGTAGTTTACTTTTGCTTCTTTCAATGAAGATGCTTTCCATGGACCATCAATGATGGCAGCTGTCTTACCTTCTTGGAATTGAGTTTGGATGAAGTTTGCAGCGCCTTTAGTGTCTTGCAATCCTTTTGGCCATTTAGCATACCAAGTTTTCGCGTATTCGATACCATCGATCGCACCTTGGTTGTTCAAACCAACATCTTTTGGATCTGTACCATCTTTACCGAAGACGTATCCACCGTTACCTGAAAGAAGTCCATATGCATAGTAGAAGTTTGTCCAGTCAGCAAGGAAGGCAGTGTTTTTACCAGCTTCGCCAGAGAAGTCATACTTGCTGTCTTTTGCCAATTCTTCAAGTTCACCAAATGTTTTTGGAGCTTCTTGTATGAGGTCTTTGTTGTAGTAAAGAACCAATGTTTCGATAACTGCTGGTGCACCGTATACTTTACCACCGTTTGTTACAAGTGATTCAGTTGTTTTGTCAGTCTTGCTGTCTTTGTTCAATTTCACTTCAGCCAATTGACCGTCGTTACCAAGACCACCTACGCGGTCGTATGGTGCCATCATAACGTCTGGAGCTTTACCAGATTGGTTGTCAAGAGACAATTTGTCCAATCCACCAAGAGCGTCACCTGTCTTGATCGTTACTTTTGTTCCACTTTCTTTTTCAAAAGCTTTCGCAGCTTCTTCCATGTAAGCTTTGTAACCATTGTCAACGTAGACTGTCAACTCGTTTTCAGAAGCAGCAGAGTCGTCTTTTTTGCCTCCACAAGCTACCAAAAGAAGTGATGCGAATCCAACTGTACCAAGTACAGCAGCGCTTCGAAGAATTGTGCGTTTCATGATTTATTCCTCCTAAAGAATAAAAATAAGATTATTAGTTGAAAACGTTTTAGACAAACGTTTTCCTTAACACGAATAGTATATCACAGGAAGAAAACGTTTGCAAGTTCTTTGTGCAAAAAAATTTAAAAATTTTTTATCTTCTATTAAATACACACAAATAGTTGACAAGAAAATAAGAAAAGGATAAACTAGGCGTGGGGTGAACCTGCAGAAAAAATCATAAAAGTTTAGGAAACCTCTTGCATAAACCCCAAGAATACTTTATAATGGACACGTAACGCAAACGTTTTCCTTAAACGTTGCATAAAGATGATCTAGGGTCATTTATAAATAGGTTAAATTTTTTTCTATTTCTGACAATTGCACTCTTCCTAACCCTTCTAAAAGTCGGAATGAGAACTGGATTAGAGTAGAAAGTTGGTCTATTTTTCTTCGAAACAAAAAATATTAAACTAAAGGTGGTACCCTCAATGAAAAAACGCCAAAGTGGTGTCTTGATGCACATTTCATCCTTGCCTGGGAAGTATGGAATCGGTTCGTTTGGTCAAGCAGCTTACGATTTTGTCGATTTCCTTGTTCGGACTAAGCAACGGTATTGGCAAATTTTGCCTCTCGGAACAACCAGTTATGGAGATTCTCCTTATCAATCCTTCTCGGCTTTTGCAGGCAACACCCACTTTATTGACTTCGATCTCTTGATCGAGCAAGGGCTCTTGGATGCATCCGATGTCGAAGGTGTTGATTTTGGTCAAGACCCAACAGAAGTAGACTATGCGAAGATCTTCGAACAACGTCGTCCTCTTCTAGAAAAAGCGGTTAAAGCTTTTATTGAAAACGGTGATTGGGATGACTTCAGCCGTTTTGCTGAAGAAAATGCAGCTTGGTTGGAATTATTTGCTGAATACATGGCTATTAAAGAGCACTTTGAATTAAAAGCATGGACAGAATGGCCAGACGCTGCGATTCGTGCACGTCAACCGGAAGCCCTTACTTCATACCGCGCTCAATTGGAAGACAAATTGACTTACCATCGAGTAACACAGTATTTCTTCTTCAAACAATGGTTGAAATTGAAAGCATACGCTAACGACAACCATATTGAGATCGTAGGTGATATGCCAATCTACGTAGCGGAAGATTCAAGCGATATGTGGGCAAATCCTCATCTCTTTAAAACAGATGAAAATGGAAAAGCAACCTGCATCGCAGGATGCCCACCAGATGAGTTCTCAGCAACTGGTCAGCTTTGGGGCAACCCAATCTATGACTGGGAAGCAATGGACAAAGATGGTTACAAATGGTGGATTGAACGCTTGCGTGAGAGCTTCAAGATCTACGACATCGTGCGGATCGACCACTTCCGTGGTTTTGAATCTTACTGGGAAATCCCAGCTGGTTCTGATACAGCAGCACCAGGTAAATGGGTCAAAGGTCCTGGCTACAAACTCTTTGCCGCAGTGAAAGAAGAACTCGGTGATTTGAACATCATCGCAGAAGACCTTGGCTTCATGACGGACGAAGTCATTGAGCTTCGTGAGCGCACAGGCTTCCCAGGCATGAAGATTCTTCAATTTGCCTTCAATCCTGATGATGAAAGTATCGACAGCCCTCACTTAGCGCCAAATAACTCTGTTATGTACACTGGTACACATGATAACAACACGGTTCTTGGATGGTACCGCAATGAAATTGACGATCCAACTCGTGAGTACCTTGCTCGTTACACCAACCGTAAAGAATACGAATCTGTTCCACATGCGATGCTTCGTACCGTCTTTGCTTCAGTCAGCTTTATGGCCATCGCTACCATGCAAGATTTGTTAGAGTTGGATGGCTCAGCTCGTATGAACTTCCCATCTACCCTTGGTGGCAACTGGGCATGGCGGATGACAGCGGATCAATTGACTCCTGCTGTTGAGCAAGAATTGCTTGATTTCACGACCATCTATCGTCGTATCAATGAAAATTTAGTAGAATTAAAGAAATAAGACATTATCAGGAGACAAAAAAATGTTACCATTAAAAGAATTTGTACAAAAACGTTACAATAAATCTATCGCAGAATGTAGCAACGAAGAGCTTTACCTTGCTCTTCTTAACTACAGCAAACTTGCAAGCAGCCAAAAACCAGTCAACACTGGTAAGAAAAAAGTTTACTATATCTCAGCTGAGTTCTTGATTGGTAAACTCTTGTCAAACAACTTGATTAACCTTGGTCTTTATGACGAAGTTAAAAAAGAACTTGCTGATGCAGGTAAAGAGTTGATCGAAATCGAAGAAGTAGAATTGGAACCATCACTTGGTAACGGTGGTTTGGGACGTTTGGCAGCCTGCTTTATCGACTCAATCGCTACACTTGGTTTGAATGGTGACGGTGTTGGTTTGAACTACCACTTCGGTCTTTTCCAACAAGTTCTTAAAAACAACCAACAAGAAACAATTCCTAACGCTTGGTTGACTGACCAAAACTGGTTGGTTCGCTCAAGCCGTAGCTACCAAGTACCATTTGCACACTTTACATTGACATCTACTCTTTACGATATCGATGTACCTGGTTACAAAACAGCTACTAAAAACCGCTTGCGTTTGTTTGACTTGGATTCAGTTGATTCTTCTATCATTGAAGATGGCATTAACTTTGATAAGACAGACATCGCTCGCAACTTGACTCTTTTCCTTTACCCAGACGATAGCGACAAACAAGGTGAATTGCTCCGTATCTTCCAACAATACTTCATGGTTTCAAACGGTGCACAATTGATCATCGATGAAGCAATCGAAAAAGGAAGCAACTTGCATGACCTTGCGGACTACGCAGTTGTACAAATCAACGATACTCACCCATCAATGGTGATTCCTGAATTGATCCGTCTTTTGACTGAACGTGGTATCGAACTTGATGAAGCAATCTCTATCGTTCGTAGCATGACTGCCTACACAAACCACACAATCCTTGCTGAAGCCCTTGAAAAATGGCCTCTTGAATTCTTGGAAGAAGTGGTTCCTCACTTGGTACCAATCATCAAAGAATTGGACCGTCGTGTTCGTGCTGAATACAAAGATCCAGCTGTTCAAATCATTGATGAAAACGATCGTGTACACATGGCCCACATGGATATCCACTATGGATACAGCGTAAACGGGGTTGCCGCTCTTCACACAGAAATTTTGAAGAACTCTGAGTTGAAAGCTTTCTACGATCTTTACCCAGAAAAATTCAACAACAAAACAAACGGTATCACTTTCCGTCGTTGGCTCATGCATGCTAACCCAAGCTTGTCTCACTACTTGGATGAGATCCTTGGACGCGACTGGCACCACGAAGCTTCTAAATTGGAAGACCTTCTCTCATATGAAGACAAGGCTGCTGTCAAAGAAAAATTGGAAAACATCAAAGCCCACAATAAACGTAAATTGGCTCGTCACTTGAAAGAGCACCAAGGTGTGGAAATCAATACAAACTCTATCTTTGATATCCAAATCAAACGTCTTCACGAGTACAAACGTCAACAAATGAACGCTTTGTATGTGATCCACAAATACCTGGACATCAAGGCTGGTAATATCCCTGCTCGTCCAATCACAGTATTCTTTGGTGGTAAAGCAGCTCCTGCCTACACAATCGCTCAAGACATCATCCACTTGATCCTTTGCTTGTCAGAAGTGATTGCAAACGACCCAGCAGTAGCTCCACACTTGCAAGTCGTAATGGTTGAAAACTACAACGTTACTGCAGCAAGCTTCCTGATCCCAGCATGTGATATCTCAGAACAAATCTCACTTGCTTCTAAAGAAGCTTCAGGTACTGGTAACATGAAATTCATGTTGAACGGAGCTTTGACTCTTGGTACTATGGACGGTGCTAACGTGGAAATCGCTGAGTTGGTTGGAGACGAAAACATCTATATCTTCGGTGAAGATTCAGAAACAGTTATCGACCTTTACGCAAAATCAGCATACAAATCAAGCGAATTCTACGCTCGTGAAGCGATCAAACCATTGGTTGACTTCATCGTCAGCGACGCTGTTCTTGCAGTTGGTAACCAAGAACGTTTGTCTCGCCTTCACAATGAGTTGATCAACAAAGACTGGTTCATGACCCTTCTTGACTTGGAAGACTACATCAAAGTGAAAGAGCAAATGTTGGTTGACTACGAAGACCGTGACGCATGGTTGGATAAAGTCATCGTCAACATTGCTAAAGCAGGATTCTTCTCATCTGACCGTACCATCGCTCAGTACAACGAAGATATCTGGCACTTGAACTAATTTGTTTTCAACATTCTAGAAGTAATATACTTAGAAAGAAGAGCTCCTTTTGAATCATATCCTGATTTAGAGGGAGCTTTTTTAGCACAGGATCGCTGGGAAAATCTAAACTTGCGCTTCCCTAAGGTTCACGTTATAATAAATACTATGGATATTAGAAACGAGGAAATACAATGAAGAAAAATCCAATTTATATGTATGTCTTGCTAGCTCTATCAGCGATGGGAACTCTATTAACTGCTCAGTCCTTCTTTGGATTGGCTAAAGTGGAGCTCACAGATGAAATGGCAGCTTCTTTGAACTTAACCACTGCTCTTGAACGGGAAGAATACAAAGCCTTCCTTGAAAAATTAATCGTAGCCTTACGCGGACCGATTGCTTGGTTGTTGCTATCTCTTTTGATCGCGGGCTTGATTGCAGTTGCCTATTTCTTCCTGTCTAAAAAGGATATTGTTAAGGCGACCTATGCCTATATGGGACAGATTGGTGCCTTTGTCTTAATGAGCTTGCATAATTTCTTGTCTTATCGTTCTTCTATGTCTGTGATCACGTCAGACAAATTGCGGACCTTGTTACAGGCTTCTAGCTTATATGCACTTGTCTTGAGTGTGGTTGTAGCCCTTGTTTACTTGGGAATCCTCCTCTACAAATTGAAAAATAGACCAGCTAGCGACCTTCAAGCTTAGATCATAGCATTAAAAAAATCCTCAAGTCTTGGACAAAGAAGAGGAACTGGTCTGATTGGAGAAGAAAATGAAAGTATGTTTTGTCTATATCAGTTTAAGTGGCAATACTGAAAGTTTTGTTCGTCGCCTCAGTGATTATCTATGGGAGCAGTACTCTGACTTGGTCATTGAAAAAATCCATGTCAAAGACCTAGTCAAAGAAGGGAAGCCCTTCTTTGAAGTCGATACACCTTTTATCACCTTTTTGCCGACCTACCTAGAAGGAGGAAATGGTGTTGATAATGGTGATGTGGAGATTTTAACGACCGATGTAGCAGACTTTATTGCTTACGGAGACAATGCCACTAAATGCTTGGGAGTTGTAGGATCAGGAAATCGCAACTTCAACAATCAATATTGCCTAACGGCCAAGCAGTACAGCCAACGCTTTGGTTTTCCTGTGCTAGCAGACTTTGAGATGCGAGGGATGCTAGGGGATATCAAAAAAGTAGCGGCCATTGTAGAAGATTTGTATCACTTTTAAAATGAGAACCCCCAAGCCTAAGCTTGGGGGTAGATTGAAGATAAAGTCTTCTAAATAACTTTCCTTAGGTGAGTACGGACGTCAGCGAACTTCTGCAAAGTTCCATGACTTAGTTTTGAGCCTAAGGTCTCAAAACTCCCGAGTGCTAGAAACACTATTGTTTCTAGCACTTTTCTCACAGCGGAAAGTTATAGATTTGCTTAAATGATTAATAATAATGAACATTTTTTTGAAAATCATCTAGCTATATTATTTTAAAGATTTGTATTGAAGTACTTTTCTTATCAAAAGAGAAGAGGAGGCGAGAAACTAAATCTCGCCTCCTTTTTGCTGCTTATTTTAATTGATCTGTGATTTCTTTTGAAAGCAAGAGGCCGAGGCGATATTCCTTATTGATGGCGTGGATGACATCGTTGATGTTTTCCGTCGTTTGGATTTGTTCCTTGATGCTTGCCTTGAAGGCTTCATCTTTTAAGAGTTGCTCTTGTAAAATCTTTTGCAGTTTTTCTCTCTCGTATTTATTGATTAAAAAGAGAATGAGCAGACTAACTAAAATAAGAATATAAACAGTTTGATTCATAGGGTTCTCCAAAGGATAAGATAATGGATGAAGGGAAGCGATAATCCCTAAAAATATAGGTGTGTTTAGCATGAGAAAAGGAGTGAGATGGAACTAAATAAGGTTTATTTAGCGATTCCTCTCACCCCTAAAAGAGCTGGTTTCCTATCAAAAAGTAAGGAAGAAATTACATTTTCTCAGGCGCATCTACACCCAATAGACGAAGTGCTTCTTTCAAAACAACTGCTGTTGAGTAGCTAAGAGCAAGGCGGCTATCGCGTTCTGGGCTTTCATCCAAGATACGAGTGTGAGCATAGTACTTGTTGAAGGCTTGAGCCAAGTTGATGGCATATTTAGCAATCAAGGATGGATCATAGTTTTCAGCAGCACGTTTCACGACACGAGCAAAGTCTTGGAGAAGTTTGATGATTTCCCAGCTTTCTGGGTCGCTCAAACTGTAAGTTGCATCTGCAGATGGAGTGAAGTTGGCTTTGCGAAGGATGGATTGGATACGCGCGTATGCGTATTGAACGTATGGTCCAGTTTCTCCTTCGAAGGATACCATGGCTTCAAGGTCAAAGTCATACCCGTTGCGACGGTCAGTCTTCAAGTCGTAGAACTTAACGGCACCAACACCGACTGCATGTGCCACTTCTTCCTTGTTTTCCAATTCAGGATTCTTTTCTTCGATCTGTGCTTTAGCACGAGAGATGGCTTCTTGAAGAGTTGGTTCGAGTAGGATGATATTTCCTTTACGAGTTGACAATTTTTGGCGGTTCTTTGTAACCAAACCAAAGTCAACGTGGATCATATCATCGCTCCAGTCAAATCCCATTTTCTTCAAAACAGCTTTCAACTGACGGAAGTGGTTGGATTGTTCTTGACCTACAGCATAGATGTTTTTCACAAAGTTGTAAGTCCGTGCACGGTAGATAGCAGTGGCGATATCACGCGTGATATAAAGAGTGGCTCCGTCTGATTTCTTAATCATAGCTGGTGGAAGGTTGACATCATCCAACTCAACGATGCTAGCTCCTTTAGATTCTTTCAACAAGCCTTTTTCTTCAAGGATTTGGACAGCTTCATCCATCTTGTCATTGTAGAAAGCTTCTCCGTTTAAGCTGTCAAATTCAACACCGAGGAGTTTGTAGATACGGTTGAATTCTACCAAGCTTTCGTCACGGAACCATTGCCACAATTCAGTTGCTTCTGGATCTCCATCTTCCAATTTCTTGAACCAGAGACGTCCTTCCTCATCCAAAGCAGGATTATTTTCGATTTCGGCATTGATGCGGACATAGAGTTTCAACAATTCATCGATTGGATTAGCTTCGACAGCTTCCTTGCTACCCCATTTTTTATAAGCGACCATCAAGAGACCGAACTGTTTACCCCAGTCTCCCAAGTGGTTGATTTTAATGGTATTGTAGCCCATTTTTTTATAGATGTTTGAAATAGCATCCCCGATAACGGTTGAACGTAGGTGACCAACTGAGAAAGGTTTTGCGATGTTTGGACTAGAAAGGTCGATAGTCACGTTCGCTCCTTGACCTTCTTCTTGTTGTCCATAGGCTGCACCTGCTTGGATAACCGCTTTGATGACTTGGTCAGAGATTTGTGATTTATCTAAGAAGAAGTTTACGTAAGGACCAGTAGCAACGACTTTTTCAAAGTGAGAGGCATCGATTTTTTCCGCAATATCAGCAGCAATCGCTTGAGGAGCTTTGCGTTCGATTTTAGCCAAAGAAAAGGCAGGAAAGGCGATATCTCCGAGGTCTGAAGATTTTGGTTGCTCTAGTAAATTTAAGATAGTTTCTTGGTCTAAGCCTTCAATGACTTTTGCCAATTCACTTGCAATAAGTTCTTTATGATTCATAGTAGCTCCTTTGGTCTTTTGTTACTATTCTATCACAAAATTCGGCCTTTCTTCAAACTTTTTGGTATAATCAAAGTATAATTATTCAAAAGTGGAGCAAAAATGAAAAAAGATGAACGTCAGCTTTTGATTCGAGAAATTATTCAACATGAGAAGTTATCGACGCAAAAAGACATTCAAGACCGCCTAGACCAGAGAGGGGCGGGAGTGACCCAGACCACCTTATCTAGAGATTTACGAGAAATCGGCCTGATCAAGGTAAAAGAAAAGGGTGGCCTCTATTATAAATTAGCAGACGAACCAGATCGAACAGATATTTTTAGACTGATTGCTCAATATGCACAAGTGGTCTCGAGAGCGGAGTTCACACTGGTTGTTCGGACGGAGCTGGGAGAAGCGGCTATTTTAGCCAACGCAGTCGATGAGATTTTGGATGATCAAATCCTTGGTACCGTCGCAGGGGCCAATACCCTCTTAATTGTTTGCAAGGACCAAGAAGTAGCACAAACGGTCCAGCAGACCATTCTCCAACATTCTAGTCACTAGTCAAGGGCGAGGGACCAGTCCATAAAGGGATCGGCCCTCCTTTTATGTCAGTTTAGAGTTGGAGTAAGCACTCAGAATGAATGCAATGATATAGAAAAGGAGCGATATGGCAGCAGAAAAAATATCACCTGGCATGCAGCAATACCTAGATATCAAAAAAGACTATCCGGATGCGTTTTTGCTCTTTCGGATGGGGGATTTTTACGAGCTCTTTTATGAAGATGCCGTCAATGCAGCACAGATTTTAGAGATTTCTTTGACCTCTCGGAATAAAAATGCAGAAAATCCGATTCCCATGGCTGGAGTTCCCTATCATTCGGCCCAGCAGTACATCGATGTTTTGATCGAAAAGGGCTATAAGGTGGCTATTGCAGAGCAGATGGAAGATCCCAAGCAAGCCGTCGGTGTGGTCAAACGGGAAGTGGTCCAAGTCATTACTCCGGGGACCGTTGTTGATTCGACCAAGCCAGACAGCGCCAACAACTTCCTGGTTGCCTTGTCTCATGATGAGACGGACTATGGCCTTGCCTACATGGACCTAGTGACCGGGGAGTTTCAGGTCACCAGTCTGAATGATTTTGCCATGGTCTGTGGGGAGATTCGCAACCTACGGGCGCGGGAGATTGTCCTGACCTACTCCTTGTCAGAAGGTGAAGAAAGAGTCCTTCTTGGCCAAATGAACCTCTTGCTCTCCCCTATCTCAGAAGTGGCGGAGGATGTCCAACTTTTAGGGGCTGACTTGACTCATTTGGAAAGAATAGCGGCAGGAGGCCTGCTCCAATACGTACAGGAAACCCAGAAGCGGGAACTCCATCATATCAAGCCTGCCCATCACTATGAAGTCCGCGATTTCTTGCAGATGGATTATGCGACCAAGGCGAGTTTGGACCTGACAGAAAATGCTCGGACTGGCAAGAAACATGGCAGTCTCTACTGGCTCCTAGATGAAAGCAAGACAGCTATGGGAGGCCGTCTCTTGCGGGCTTGGATCCAGAAGCCTTTGATGGATCGCCATCGGATCGAAGAACGCCAAGAGATTATCCAGGTCTTCTTGGACCATTTCTTTGAGCGAAGCGATCTGGCAGATCGTCTCAAGGGTGTCTATGACATCGAGCGCTTGGCCAGTCGGGTTTCCTTTGGTAAGACCACTCCCAAGGACCTCTTGCAGTTGGGCGAAACCCTACGCCATGTTCCCTTGATCAAGTCGCTCTTGGTCGAGATGGGAGAGCCGGTGCTAGACCTCCTCATCGCCCAGTTAGATGAGCTACCAGAGCTTTGCCGTCTCATCGAAGCTGCGATTGATCCGGATGCCCCGATTGTTCTAACAGAAGGCAATATCATCCGTACCGGCTTTGACCCAACTCTGGACCAGTACCGTGTTGTCCTCAGAGAAGGGACCGGCTGGATTGCAGAGATTGAAGCCAAAGAACGGGAAGCCAGTGGCATCACCGGACTAAAAATTGACTACAATAAAAAAGATGGCTACTATTTCCATGTGACCAATTCCCAATTATCCCGTGTGCCAGCACATTTTTTCCGCAAGGCAACCTTGAAAAATTCTGAGCGCTTTGGGACAGAGGAACTGGCTCGGATTGAAGGGGAGATGCTAGAAGCTCGGGAACAGTCGACTAGCCTAGAGTATGCGATTTTCCTACGGATCAGAGAGGAAGTCGGCAAGTACATTCAGCGCTTGCAGTCCCTAGCCCAAGCCCTAGCAACGGTGGACGTCTTGCAAGGGTTGGCCTGTGTAGCTGAAAGACAACAACTGACCCGGCCAGTCTTTCAAGAGGCGCGTGATATCCGGATTGAGAAGGGGCGTCACCCAGTTGTTGAGAAGGTGATGGGAGCTCAAAGCTACATCCCCAACAGCATTTCTATGGATGCGACCTGTGATATCCAGTTGATTACGGGGCCCAATATGAGCGGGAAGTCCACCTATATGCGCCAGTTGGCCATCATTGTCATTATGGCTCAGATTGGTTCCTTTGTACCGGCTCAGGCTGCGACCCTCCCTCTCTTTGATGCCATTTATACCCGGATTGGGGCTGCAGATGACTTGGTGTCCGGCCAGTCGACCTTTATGGTTGAGATGATGGAGGCTAACAATGCCATTCGCCAAGCGACTCCGTCTTCTCTTATCTTGTTTGATGAGTTGGGACGAGGGACGGCGACCTATGATGGGATGGCCTTGGCTCAAGCCATCATCGAATACATCCATGACCGGACAGGGGCCAAGACGCTCTTTGCCACCCACTACCATGAGTTGACCGACCTGGAGCAGACCCTATCTCGCTTGCGCAATGTCCACGTCGCAACCTTGGAGAAGGATGGCCAAGTGACTTTCTTGCACCGGATTGAAGAGGGACCGGCGGATAAATCCTATGGAATCCATGTGGCCAAGATTGCAGGCCTGCCAAGCGATCTCTTGAAGCGGGCAGATACTATCTTGAGTCAACTAGAAGGCCAAAGTCCAGAAGTGCCAATGGCGACTCAAACACAGCAATCCTCACCAGAGCTTGGAGAACAGTTATCTCTATTTGCAGCAGATGCCTCTCATCCAGTACTAGAAGAATTAAAAACTCTCGATATCTACAACATGACCCCGATGGAAGTCATGATGGCAGTTGCCGAGATGAAAAAGAGAATTTAAAAAACAGTTCATTCGAACTGTTTCAGATTGAAGACAAAGTAATTTTAAAAACTTTCCTTAGGTGAGTACGGACGTCAGCGAACTTCGTAGAAGTTCCATGACTAATCATTGAGCCTAAGGTCTCAATGATTCCGAGTGCCTGAAACACAGTTGTTTCAGGCACTTTTCTCACAGAGGAAAGTTTTTCATCTTCTTGAATGACTAAAAAATAAAAGTCATTTTTTTGAATTCCTCAGGCTTTTCCTTGCAACTGTTGGTTGATCTCTTCTACTTTTTTCTTGTAAATGCGATAAGAAACTGCCCAGATAACCAAGTACACAAGGCTAAACTTTATAATGACGGAGATGTAGAAGCTGATTTGGATTGGGAACCAGCCTCCCAAGGTTGCCAAAGGTAGAAAACCAAAGAGCATCAAAAGGTAGTGGCTGAGGGTCGCACGGAGGAGGCTCCAGTCTTTGTTGAACAGGTTTTTTCCTAAGCTGAAGAGCAAGCCGATGCCAGCCCATATAAGGATACAATAGAGCATGACAAGGGATCCATGCACGTCGTGGGCTTGCATCCATTGTCCAACGCCTGAACTTGGACTGAGAGGCATGTAAGTGGAAGGTGAGTTTAGGAAAGAAAAGACGATAGAGAGGGTAAGGCCGATGAAGATGCCTTTAGAGGCATTCGATAGATGAGTCTTTAACATGATAATTTCTCCTTAATAGCTTTTAAATAGCGACGAGACGAATAGGTGATGGTCCCGTTTTTCAGATTGATTTGGACCGATCCGCTGCTGGTAAAATGCAGGTGATCGATTTCTTTGGTATTGATAATTTCAGATTGGGAAATTTTTAAAAAGTAGATGGGTAAGTCTTCAGAGAGTTGGTAGAGGGGGCCGGTGAGGATGAAGTGGTCATCCTTTGTTTCCCCAACGACTTGACGGTTTTCAATATAGAAACGATGAAACAAGTGGGTCTCTACAAGATAGGTTTCCCCCTCCTTTTTCGCTCGCAAGCGTTCCTTCTGGTCCAATTCCTCTATGAATTGTTGGACTTTCTGGATGCGTTCGCTAGGTTGTGGCCCTGTGATGACTACGCCTTCTTCTTGAAAATGGGGGTCAATGGTAACTGTTACTTTCATACAAATCCCTTCTAACATATTGACGTCAGGTAAGCGATCCGCTAGCAGGACTTCTTGCTTACAAGTCTATTAAACACTTTTTCAGGCATCAAGACAAGGCTTTTCGCATATTCGGTCGGTTTGTCTGTTAATCTGGTAGAAGACGGTATCTTTAATGGAGCTGGAGCACAAGGTTTTATAAAGGGAGGGCTTCCTTGTAGATATGGTATAATAGTTCTACCTATGCGCGTATAAAACATAAGAGGGGAAGCTATGTCACAGATTATCGAATTACCAGAAATTCTAGCCAATCAAATCGCTGCCGGTGAGGTCATCGAGCGCCCTGCTAGTGTGGTCAAGGAACTGGTTGAAAACTCCATCGATGCGGGAGCTAGTCAGATTGTCTTAGAGATCAAAGAAGCTGGCTTAAAGAGCATTCAAATCACGGATAATGGACAAGGGATTGCCCATGAGGAAGTGGAATTAGCCCTTCGTCGCCATGCCACTAGTAAGATCAAGAGTCAAGCCGACCTCTTTCGTATTCGGACACTAGGCTTCCGTGGCGAGGCCTTGCCGTCTATTGCCTCTGTCAGTGTCATGACCATCCTGACGGCTCAGGAAGGAGCTAGTCATGGGACCAAGCTAGAGGTTAAAGGGGGCGAAATCACTTCTCTTGAGCCGGCGACTAGCCCTGTGGGGACTAAAATCACAGTTGAGGACCTCTTTTTCAATACACCAGCCCGCCTCAAATATATGAAGAGCCAACAGGCAGAGTTGTCCCATATCGTCGACATTCTCAACCGCCTGAGTCTGGCCCATCCAGAGATTGCCTTTACCTTGATCAATGACGGCCATGAAATGACACGGACGGCAGGAACGGGGAATCTCCGTCAAGCTATCGCAGGAGTCTACGGCCTCGCTACCGCTAAGAAAATGGTTGCCATCGAGACAGGTGATTTGGACTTTGAAGTGTCGGGCTTCGTCTCTTTGCCAGAATTGACCCGGGCCAATCGCAATTACATTAGTCTCTTTATCAACGGTCGATACATCAAGAATTTCTTGCTCAATCGGGCCATCTTGGATGGCTACGGCAGTAAACTTATGGTCGGACGCTTCCCGATAGCAGTGATTAATATCCAGATTGACCCCTATCTAGCCGATGTCAATGTCCACCCGACCAAGCAAGAGGTGCGCATTTCTAAAGAGCGAGAACTAATGGCCTTGATCTCCCAGGCGATTGCCTCCGCTTTGAAAGAGCAGGATCTGATTCCAGATGCTCTAGAAAATCTAGCTAAGTCGACGCTTCGTCGAACAGAAAAGCCAGTCCAGACCAGCCTCCCTCTAAAAGAAAATAGCCTCTATTACGACCGAGACAAGGGAGACTTCTTTGTCCGCCCAGAGGTCGGGGAATCCCAGCCAAGTGGGGAATTGACCCCAGAGCAAACGGTTCTTTTTGCCCCAGAAGAGGGAAATCAGGAAGCCAAATCACCAGCCATCAAATTCGCGGAGCGAAAGGCGCCTCAGTATGATCAACTTGACCACCCAGAGTTGGATCTAGCTAGTCTAGACAAGGCCTATGATAAGTTGAACGGGGAAGAACATTCGACCTTCCCAGAGTTGGAATATTTTGGTCAGATGCATGGAACCTATCTCTTTGCCCAAGGCAATGGGGGCCTCTACATCATTGACCAGCACGCGGCCCAAGAGCGGGTCAAATACGAAGAATACCGGGAGAGCATCGGGAACGTAGACGGCAGTCAGCAACAACTGCTGGTGCCTTATATCTTTGAATTCCCTGCAGACGATCTGATCCGCCTGCAACAGCGCAAGCACCTTCTAGAAGAAGTGGGCGTCTACTTAGAAGAGTACGGAGCCAACCAGTTGATCTTGCGGGAGCATCCGATCTGGATGAAGGAAGAAGAGATCGAGTCGGGCATCTATGAGATGTGTGACATGCTCCTTTTGACTAAGGAAGTGTCCATCAAGAAATACCGGGCTGAGTTGGCCATCATGATGTCTTGCAAACGCTCCATCAAGGCCAATCACACACTGGACGATTACTCCGCACGTGATCTTATCTACCAACTGTCCCAATGTGACAACCCCTATAACTGCCCTCATGGTCGTCCGGTCTTGGTCAACTTCACCAAGTCGGATATGGAAAAGATGTTCCGACGCATTCAGGAAAATCACACCAGCCTACGGGAATTGGGCAAGTATTAATCAAACAATAAAGGAATCTTATGTACGAATATATTAAAGGAATTTTAACGAAAATCACTGCCAAATACATCGTGGTAGAAACAGCTGGGATCGGCTATCTCTTGCATGTGGCCAATCCCTATGCCTACTCTGGTAAAATGAACCAAGAGGTGCACATCTATCTGCACCAAGTGGTCCGTGAAGACGCCCACCTTCTCTATGGCTTTGCGACCGAAGAAGAGAAACAGCTCTTTTTAAACTTGATCTCAGTCTCTGGGATTGGACCTGTCTCAGCTCTGGCTATCATTGCTGCGGATGACAATGCAGGCCTTGTCCAAGCCATCGAAAGCAAGAACATCACCTACTTGACCAAGTTTCCGAAGATCGGCAAGAAAACAGCCCAACAGATGGTGCTGGACTTGGAAGGTAAGATAAATCTTGATCTAGAAGATGTACCGGCTCAGTCCAAAGCCAAAGTTGCAGAAGAAAATCAAGCCCTGGAAGAAGCTATGGAAGCTATGTTGGCATTGGGCTACAAGGCAACGGAGCTTAAGAAAATCAAGAAATTCTTCGAAGGAACGACCGATACAGCAGAGAACTATATCAAGTCTGCTCTTAAGATGTTGGTGAAATAGGAGGTTCCTATGCCAAAACGCTGTGGCTGGGTCAAAATGACCAATCCGTTATATGTAGCTTACCATGATGAAGAATGGGGTCGGCCCCTCCATGATGACCAGGCGCTTTTTGAGTTGCTCTGTATGGAGACTTATCAGGCCGGTCTATCTTGGGAAACGGTACTCAATAAACGGCAGGCTTTCCGAGAGTCTTTTCATGCTTACCATCTTCAACGCGTCGCAGAGATGACCAACTCTGAACTGGAAACTTTGTTAGACAATCCAGCCATCGTCCGAAATCGTGCCAAGATCTTTGCGACACGGGCCAATGCTCAAGCCTTTCTACAAGTCCAGGAGGAATTTGGATCGTTTGATGCCTATCTTTGGTCTTTTGTCGATGGGAAAACCATCGTCAATGATGTTCCAGATTACCGACAGGCTCCAGTGAAGACAGCTCTTTCTGAGAAGCTAGCCAAGGACCTCAAAAAGCGTGGTTTTAAGTTCACCGGACCAGTCGCAGTTTTATCCTACCTACAAGCAGCAGGCCTGGTCAATGATCATGAGAATGATTGTGAATGGAAAAACGGTGATTAGTGAGTATAGGTAACTAGAGTATCTGAGAATATAGAGAATATAGAAAAAAAGCTGAGAAATTCATCTCAGCTTTCTTTGTTATAATCAAAGCGAATGACTTGCTCCGTTGCATCTACATGGGCATGGACTCCGAAGGGGACAATTGCTCTTGGAGTTGCGTGTCCGAAATTCAGATTATAGACAATCGGGATATTGCTGTCAATGATCTCCAATAGTGCCTCTTTATAGTCGTCATAGAAGGTTTCATCCATAGGTTTTCCGACCAAGAGTCCACTGATGACCGCGAATATGCCCGTGTCCTTTAAAGTCCGCAACATCTTTTTGAAGTCGTCAGGTTCAGGCTTTTCTTCGCTGGTTTCTAGCAAGAGAATCTTTCCTTCCCAGTCTGACAAGTCAGGGAAAAGTTTGTATTTTTGGCAGAGGTCTGTGCTATCTGCGTGTAGAGAGTTGTCAAAAATATCATAGAGAGACTCAAGACAACCACCGAGGATTTCTCCCTCAAATTGAGCATTGCCTTGTAACAAGTCAAAACCCGTATTTGCATGGCTGACACGAGGTGTTCCCAGAGCCTTGGGACTATAATCAGTCCGTTCCTCATACCAAACGTTACTAGGGCGGATTTCTGAGATTCTACCAGTCTCAATTAATTCTTTAAAGTAGTGGCGGCTATATGGCAACATTTCTTTGTCTAACTCACAAATGTCTGCTAAAAAGGATTGCCCGTAAAAAGTCTTGATTCCTAGTTTATGCAACATGAGATGGTTCATGGTCGTATCCGAGAAGCCAAGAAAAATCTTTTGTTTGATAACCTTTTGTAGTTGGTCATTTTCAAAAAGATAAGGTAGCAAGCGATAGGTATCGTTTCCACCGATGGCGCATAAGATCATGTCGATACTATCATCAGAAAATGCCTGAATCAAATCCTCCGCACGAGCTTCGGGATGTTCTTTGATAAAGTCTAAGCCTTTTAGTGAATGAGGTAAAAAGATAGGATTGAGTCCGAGGTCTTTGAGTCGTTGGACTCCCAAGTCCACTTCGTGCTTGACAAAGTCCTCTCCGATAATTCCACTAGATAAACTTATAATACCAATAGTAGAAACCATATCTCATCCTCCTAGAAATAAATTGATGCTATTGTATCACAAAAGATGAGGGGAAACAACAAGAATTAGAGTCAGAAGAAGGCTTTTAGATCAAGAAAGTAGTAAAAAAGCAACCACTCGATATGGTTACTTCAGAATATAGATAAGCTCTATCAACAATAGAAAATAGCCCTTTAGAAGTTGATTGCCACATAGTTAAAACTCTTAGTAATGCTGATGTAATGGTATTTCTAAGAGCTTTTACTTTATACTCTAAGAGAAAAGATTGAAGAAAGTTGTCCAAAAAGGACTTTATCTTCAATCTGATTTTTAAATAATTTAGGAAATTGTGTTAAAATGAGATGAAAATTACGAATAGTATAAGTGGGAGGCACCATGAAGGCGGAAATTATTGCAGTTGGAACAGAAATTCTAACAGGACAAATTGTCAACACCAATGCTCAGTTCTTGTCTGAAAAATTGGCTAGTTTAGGGATTGATGTCTATTATCATGTGGCGGTAGGAGATAATGAAGGTCGTCTCTTCTCGACCATTGAGACAGCTTCAAAACGCAGTGATTTGGTGATTTTATGTGGTGGACTTGGGCCAACAGAGGATGATTTGACCAAGCAAACCCTTGCTAAGTTTTTAGGGAAAGAACTGGTTTTTGATCCAACAGCGCTTGCCAAACTCGACACCTTCTTTGCCAGTCGCCCTGATTATGTACGGACGCCCAATAATGAGCGACAAGCACAATTGATTGCCGGTTCAATCCCCCTTCAAAACCGTACAGGTCTCGCGGTTGGAGGTTTGATTGAAGTCGATGGTGTGACCTATGTCGTTCTACCTGGTCCACCAAGTGAGTTAAAACCCATGGTCAATGAACAATTGGTGCCTCATTTGACAACAGGAGAGCAGCTCTTTTCAAGAGTCTTGCGCTTCTTTGGGATTGGGGAAAGCCAGCTGGTTACGATCCTAGCAGATATCATTGAAAAGCAGAGTGATCCGACGGTGGCCCCTTATGCCAAGACAGGAGAAGTGACCTTGCGTCTGTCTACAAAGGCGAAGGATCAAGCCTCAGCGGATGCGAAGCTCGATGTCTTAGAAAAGGAAATCTTATCACGCCACACCCTGGATCATCAACCCTTGCATGAACTGTTTTACGGTTATGGGGATGACAATTCGATGGCCAAGGTGGCCTTTGATCTCTTGAAAGGGACTGGTAAGACCATTACAGCTGCAGAAAGCCTGACGGCTGGCCTTTTCCAAGCGACTTTGGCAGATTTTTCAGGGGCGTCCAGCATCTTCGCGGGTGGTTTTGTCACCTATAGTCTGGAAGAAAAAAGCAAGATGTTGTCTATTCCAGCTCAAGAGTTAGAGCAACATGGAGTGGTGTCTCACTTTACAGCTCAAGCCATGGCTTCACAGGCCCGTAAGTTAACAGGATCCGATTATGGTGTTAGCTTGACCGGAGTTGCGGGGCCAGATAGTCTAGAAGGGCACCCAGCAGGGACTGTCTTTATCGGACTTGCGACTCCAAATGGAGTGGATAGTGTCCAAGTCAATATCGCTGGACGTAGCCGGGCGGATGTCCGCGAAATTGCAGTCCTTCATGCCTTTAATTTGGTACGCTTGGCTGTATTAAATGGTGAAAATTTGGTATAATGAAGTTCGTGCCAAATGAAGAATAATTCTAAAAATGGATAGGAAATGTGCCTTTCAAAGACCGGAAAACGTCAGTGAGTTGCATGCATTTCCTGTATAGCAAAAACATAGGAGAAAAGAATGGCGAAAAAACAGAAAAAATTAGATGATATCTCGAAGAAATTTGGAGATGAGCGTGAAAAAGCTCTCAATGATGCCCTAAAGTTGATCGAAAAAGACTTTGGTAAAGGATCGATCATGCGTCTGGGCGAACGCGCAGAGCAAAAAGTTCAAGTTATGAGCTCTGGTTCCTTGGCGCTTGATATTGCCTTGGGTGCTGGTGGTTATCCAAAAGGTCGGATCATCGAAATCTATGGTCCAGAATCATCAGGTAAAACAACCGTTGCCCTCCATGCAGTAGCGCAAGCACAGAAAGAAGGTGGCATTGCCGCCTTTATCGATGCCGAGCATGCCTTGGACCCATCCTATGCTGCAGCTCTTGGTGTTAACATTGATGAACTCCTCTTGTCTCAACCAGACTCAGGGGAACAAGGACTTGAAATTGCTGGTAAATTGATTGACTCTGGTGCCGTTGACTTGGTCGTTATCGACTCTGTTGCGGCCTTGGTCCCACGCGCAGAAATCGATGGAGATATCGGTGATAGCCACGTTGGTTTGCAAGCACGGATGATGAGCCAGGCTATGCGTAAGCTTGGAGCTTCGATCAATAAGACCAAGACTATTGCTATCTTTATCAACCAATTGCGTGAAAAAGTTGGGGTTATGTTTGGGAACCCTGAAACCACACCTGGTGGTCGCGCCCTTAAATTCTACGCTTCTGTTCGTCTAGATGTTCGTGGAAATACTCAAATCAAGGGTACTGGGGACCAAAAAGATACCAACGTTGGTAAAGAAACCAAGATCAAGGTTGTGAAAAACAAGGTAGCTCCACCATTCAAGGAAGCTATGGTTGAAATCATGTATGGAGAAGGAATTTCACGTACAGGCGAATTGCTAAAAATTGCAACAGACCTTGATTTGATTCAAAAAGCAGGTGCTTGGTATTCTTATAACGGTGAGAAGATTGGCCAAGGTTCAGAAAATGCTAAGAAGTACTTGGCAGACCATCCAGAAATTTTTGATGAGATTGATCACCAAGTGCGCGTGCGCTTTGGCTTGATCGATGATGACACTGCTGTAGTTGCACAAGATGAAGTAGCTGAAAGCCCACTTGTTGAAGAAGTAACACTAGATCTTGATGATGCCATTGAGATTGAAGAGTAATTTTTTTCAAAATAGGTCGAAAGACTGATGGTTTTTATGGTATAATATACTACAATGTTATTATCGTGTGGCGAAAGGAGTGCATACATGATTAAAATTTACACAGTTTCAAGTTGCACGAGTTGTAAAAAAGCCAAAACTTGGCTAAATGCTCATCAGTTGATCTATAAAGAACAAAACCTTGGTAAAGAAGGAATTACAAAAGAAGAATTACTCGATATTTTGACCAAAACAGAAAATGGGATTGCAAGTATCGTTTCTTCAAAAAACCGGTACGCTAAGAATCTAGGTGTCGATATTGAAGACCTCAGCATGAATGAAGTCATCGATATCATCTTAGAAACACCACGAATCTTGAAAAGTCCTATCCTAGTGGATAACAAGCGGCTTCAAGTTGGTTATAAGGAAGATGATATTCGGGCCTTTTTACCACGTTCTGTACGAAATGTTGAAAATGCGGAGGCTCGCTTAAGAGCAGCCCTATAAGAAACAAGTAGCCAATCGTTTAGCTACTGAGAAGAGTCGAGATGTCAGGATCTCGACTTTTTCTTTTGTATCCGGCCAAAGAATCCACGAAAAAATACTTGTAAGAATGTTTTTGAGGAGGATTCTATGGTACAATACTTCTGTGGGGGAAATCCCTTTATAGAAGCTTATCAAAGGAGAAAACATGAAAAAGAAGCTTATTTGTTTGGGTGTCTTGCTCCTGACGCTGACAGCTTGTGGACAGAAGAAACATGGGAAAACTGATTCTTCCAATGTCCAAAAATCCAACAGTGCTAAAATTGAATCGTTCAATAAAGAAAATCGAAATCTGTTAGAGAAGGCGGAAGAACAGCAAGTTTTTACTAAACACTTTGTCCTTCCAAAAGATGAAAGTGGTATTCGCCAGGAGCAGACCATCACTTATCAAGGGGAACAATTTCAAAAATTGGTCATGGTTAATACCACTCCTGTTAGTGATGAATTGAAAAATGCTATTCAAGAAGTTGGTCTTGAAGAGGTCCAACGATTGATGGTAGAGTCGATGGGTAAGGATGAAAAACTTCAACAGGCGCGGACTCTCCAAGGATTTACCATTGAACTGACTTTGCCAAATGAAAATGAATACCAAACGGTCATCACTTATGATTTCACCCAGTTGGATACTAAAAAAGCGGTCGAGTTAGAGTACTTCAAATCAGCAAATATTGCAGATTTATTGAAACTGACACCAACAGAATATATGAATAATCTACTCCGTAATGGAGCAAAAGAAGAATAAGGAGAAAAAACATGAAAAAATTTCTATTACTAGTCGTTGCTGGATTGCTTATCCTGGTAGGTTGTGGGAATTCTCAATCAAAAGGGGGTAAGTCCTTATCGAAAGATGACGTTGTCACTCGGACCTTTAAGCTTGACAGGGATATCAATGAGGCTGACGAGGTAGCCAAACAGGAAATCACAGTGACCGTATCCTACCAAGGAAAAAAATACAAGAAAGTTTCCATCAAACTGGCGACTCATGTGTCGGATGAATTCAAAGATGAAATCAAGAAGTTGATTGATGCTGAAGATGATAAAGAAGGTGCCAAAGAAGCCTTGATCGAGGGGTATGAAGGAGAAGGTGGCATTGATGAATTGAGAGACTACGATGGGATCACCGTGACATCAGATTGGACAGGTGAAGCAATGGTCTCTGAGATTCAGATTGATCCTGATAAAGTAGACTTCGATGATATTAAAAACAGTGAAGACTTGGGAGAAATTTGCAAAATGATCAAAACCTACTCTCCAACACTCTTCATCAAAAATATGGAAAAGAATGGCTTTAAAGAAATCAAATAAAGCCATTGAAAAATGCAGTAGATCGCTTTCAAAAATAAGTGATAAAAAGTTCAAGAAAGCCCGTAAAATCAATATTTTTCGTTTGAGAAAGTATGGAAATTATGGTATAATAGTATGAATATAAAGAAAGAGGGTGGTATTGTGGGATTTACAGACGAAACAGTACGTTTTAATCTTGACGATTCAAACCGTAAAGAAATTAGTGATACATTAAAGGATGTCTACTTATCTTTGGATGAGAAGGGCTACAATCCAATCAATCAAATCGTAGGTTATGTACTCAGTGGTGATCCTGCTTATGTACCTCGTTATAACAACGCTCGCAACCAAATTCGTAAGTACGAACGAGATGAAATTGTTGAAGAATTGGTTCGTTACTACTTGAAAGGGCAAGGGATTGATCTCTAATGAGAATTATGGGACTAGACGTTGGCTCGAAGACAGTCGGAGTAGCCATCAGTGATCCATTAGGTTTTACTGCTCAAGGTCTGGAGATTATTCAGATTGATGAGGAGAAAGGAGAGTTTGGATTAGACCGTCTCTCTGAACTGGTGAAGGAATACCGGGTTGATCGTTTTGTCGTTGGTTTGCCGAAAAACATGAACAACACAAGCGGTCCTCGAGTGGAAGCAAGTCAAGCTTATGGGAAGCGCCTTGAAGAGTTGTTCAACTTGCCGGTTGAGTATCAGGACGAGCGTTTGACGACTGTTGCCGCAGAGCGGATGCTGATTGAGCAAGCGGATATTAGCCGAAATAAGCGTAAAAAAGTAATTGATAAATTGGCTGCCCAGTTGATTTTGCAAAATTATTTAGATCGAAAATTTTAGAAAAAAGAGGAAATAAGATGGCACACAATCATGATCATGATCACAACCATGACGAACGCGAATTGATTACGTTGGTAGATGAGCAAGGAAACGAAACCTTGTTTGAAATCCTTTTGACCATTGATGGAAAAGAAGAATTTGGTAAAAACTATGTTCTTTTGATTCCTGCAAATGCAGAAGAAGATGAAAACGGTGAAGTAGAAATCCAAGCATACTCATTTACTGAAAACGAAGACGGAACAGAAGGCGACCTTCAACCAATCCCAGAAGATTCAGATGATGAATGGAACATGATTGAAGAAGTCTTCAACAGCTTTATGGAGGAGTAAAAACATCCAGTGGATGTTTTTAGCCTTGCGCTGGAAATGAAAACCGCAAGTAAGTCTGGGAGACTGTATCACCTCAACTCCTAGAAACTAGAGAGTTGAAATGTTCAGTGAACATTTTTACCCTTGCGCTAGAAACAAGGACCGCAAGTAAGTCCGGAGGACGTTTTTAGCCTAGCTTCTAAAAATATTGGAAGTGAAATAACAAACAAAGAAATAGCAGAGCGTGAGCCAGCAACAAGGCTTGATCGCTCTTTTCTTTTA
>NZ_CAJPOU010000014.1 GCF_905372335.1 Streptococcus sp. A12 | reverse complement strand
TGCCATTTACAACTGCTAATGAAGAATTTGAACCAGCTATCTTGAACCACTTTGCTTTTGCAGTTGAAAAATTGGATGAGATCCGTGATTTGGATGATATCCGCAATGGTCAAGGTGAAGAAGCTCTTGCAGCAAACAAAGAACTCTTTGCGACTGAACGTGTTGGAGCAAATGCGGAACTTCGTTCGCGTATCGCTGGATTGACTGATGCAGACTACACTCGTTTGCCAGCTTTTGCTGAACGTGAAGCTATCCAAGAAGATGCCTTCAAACTTCCAGCCCTTCCAACAACAACCATCGGTTCATTCCCTCAAACTAAGGAAGTTCGTGCTAAACGTTTGGCCTTCCGTAAGGGTGAATTGTCACAAGAAGAATACGATGCCTTCCTTGCTGAAACCATCGACGAATGGATCAAATGGCAAGAAGAAGTTGGATTTGACGTGCTTGTACACGGTGAATTCGAGCGTAATGACATGGTTGAGTACTTCGGTCAAAACTTGTCAGGTTACCTCTTCTCTAAGAATGGTTGGGTACAATCATACGGTATGCGTGGGGTGAAACCACCAATCATCTGGGGTGATGTCACTCGTCTCAACCCAATCACTGTGAAATGGTCTAGCTACGCACAAAGCCGTACTGACAAACCTGTTAAAGGTATGTTGACTGGACCTGTTACCATCCTTAACTGGTCATTCCCACGTGAAGACATCTCTATCAAGGATTCTACTCTTCAAATCGCTCTTGCAATCAAGGATGAAGTTCTTGACCTTGAAGCTGCAGGCGTGAAGATTATCCAAATCGACGAGGCTGCTCTTCGTGAGAAATTGCCACTCCGTCGTAGCGACTGGTACGAAGACTACCTTGACTGGGCTATTCCAGCCTTCCGCTTGGTACACTCTACAGTAGCGCCAGATACACAAATCCACACTCACATGTGTTACTCAGAATTTACAGATATCATCCCAGCTATCGACAACATGGATGCAGACGTCATCTCATTTGAGGCAAGTCGTTCAAACCTTGAAATCTTGGACGAACTCAAAGCGAAAAACTTCCAAACAGAAGTTGGACCTGGGGTTTACGATATCCACTCACCTCGTGTGCCTAACGAAGGCGAAATCGATCACACTATCGAAGCTATCCTTGCCAAAGTACCAAGCAGAAAAGTTTGGATCAATCCTGACTGTGGTTTGAAAACACGTGGAATTAAAGAAACAAAAGAAAGCTTGATCCGTCTAGTAGAAGCGGCAAAAGCTGCTCGTAAAGCGCTATAAAGCAAGTAGAAATTCCTAAGCTTGCTCGATAGCAAAAAAAGAATTGCTCAATCAAGAAAGGAATACATTTGATGACTAAGCAAACACCGTCGCTCTCCTTTGAGGTTTTCCCTCCAAATCCTGAAGTAGGCAATGCCAAGCTCTTACGTGCCTTGGAAAATATGCAGGAATTAGCTCCACACTTTATCAGTGTGACAGCTAGCAATAATAAATACAATATCAAAGAGACGACGGTTGCTTTAGCCAATCATATTCAGAATGAATTGTCTATTCCGACCATTGCCCACTTACCTGCCATCTATTTAAGCAAGGAAAAAGTAGCAGATACCCTTCATGAATTAGATCAAGTAGGGGTTCATCGGATCTTGGCCCTTCGTGGAGATATTATTCCTGGTATTGAGCCTTTAAAAGACTTTCGTTATGCAACGGACTTGATTGAGTTTATCAAGACAGAAGCTCCTCACTTTGATGTAATCGGTGCTTGTTACCCAGAAGGTCACCCAGATTCGCCAAACCAAATTTCAGATATTCAAAATCTGAAAAAGAAAGTGGATGCTGGATGTTCGAGCCTAGTGACTCAGCTTTTCTTTGACAATGAGCGTTTCTACGATTTTCAAGATAAGTGTACCTTGGCGGGAATTGATGTTCCCATTCATGCAGGGGTGATGCCAATTCTTAACAGAAACCAGGCCCTTCGCTTGTTGAAGACTTGTGAAAATGTTCATATCCCACGGAAATTCAAAGCCATTCTGGATAAGTATGAACATGATCCAGAATCCCTTCGTGCGGCTGGTTTGGCCTATGCGGTGGATCAAATCGTTGATTTGGTCACACAAGATGTTGCCGGTGTCCATCTCTACACCATGAACAATGAAGATGTAGCCTATCATGTCCACCATGCAACAAAAGCTTTATTTGAACACCAACCAAAGTTAGAAGTGATTTAATCAACAGTCTAAGCAGGAATTGTAGAGATTGAGAAAAATTTTTCTCAGTCTCTTTTTTACTTGGGCCAATCGCTTGCTAAATGACAACTTTTTTTTTATAGTATTAATATGAAGATTTTGGAGGCGCTTGCAATGAAGAGAGAACTCACGTTGAAGTTATTTGGACCCCCTAAGGTTGTTTTCCAACAGAAAGACATCCGTTTTTCCTTCTCGAAGATGGAGGCTTTATTTTATTACTTAGCCGTATCAGGTGAGGTCAACCGTGATGAAATTGCGGGCATTCTCTGGGGGGATAAGGAAAACCAAGTCGCTCGGAAAAATCTACGCAATACTGTTTACCAAGCCAATAAAATCTTTGAAGGAGATGTCATTGTTTCTCCAAGTAGGAGTAGCCTGGCCCTTAATCCTGAGCTGAATCTTTCTTTGGATGTCCAGCTTTTTGAAAGGGATCCTATAAGCAATTTACATCTTTATCAGGGAGACTTTTTAGAAGGCTTCTATGTCAAGGATGATGAGGACTTTGATCAGTGGGCTTCGCGAAAACGGAGCGCTTATAAGCAACTCTATATTGAAAGCTGTTATCAAAAGATTGACAAAGAGGGGCTGGGAGACCCTGGTATAGAGTCCTTACTCCACCATTTAGTAGAGCTGGATGAATTTGAAGAAAAGAATTACCAGCTCTTGATGGAGTATTATAGAGTTCATCACCAGCTGGGGAAATTTTTTGAGACCTATTACAAGCTGGTGGATTTATTGGATCGTGAGCTGAATGTTCGTCCCAGTCGAGTGATAGAGGAACTGTATCATTCTGTTTTGGAAGCTAAGCGCACCCATAAACAGAGCAATCGTGTGAATGTCCGAGAACTCCCTTTCTTTGGTCGCAAACAAGAACTGTCCCAACTGGAAGAATACCTCTCCTTAGTAGAGAAGGGGGAAGCGGTTGGCCCTCTCTTGGTCATGGGGCAATCTGGAACAGGCAAAAAACGTTTATTGCGTCAATTGGTCTTGTTGTCCAATCGTAGTTTTAGCTTTGTTAAGGTAGAAGGCAAAGTCGGCAGTCGCCAAGAAGAAGGAGGGATCTGGGACGACCTCAAAGCTTCCCTAGAGAAAGTGAGTGGGGGCTTGGAAGCTCCTCCTCTAGGAAAAGCGGATAATCTCCCTGCTGTCCGGAAGCACCTTCAAAGACTCAGCCAAGAAAAACCTCTCCTGATTCTGCTTGAAAATGCTCAGTGGATGGATGCGGCCTCATTCAATAAAGTAAAGCAATTGGAGGAGAAAAGTAGAGGGGAAAGATGGCAACTGATTGTTACAGCTGAGGGGCCTTTGCCGGAATTCTTGGTCACCTTCTTTGGGAGTTTAAAAGTCGAGAGACGGTTGTCCCAGCTAGAGTTGACCAATTTTGATCCGAGTGAAAGTCGATTACTCTTGCAAGGGCAACTGGGGCAGATAGAACCAGCCCTGATCGAGCAAATGATGGAGTGGAGTGAAGGTAGTCCCTTCTTGTTGTCCAGCTATATAGAAGAGTGGAAAGAGAAGGAAAGTTTAGAGCCCTTACCTGATATCATTCAAGCCTATCTGTCTCAAGAGCTGGGTGACTTGAGCAGTGAAGAGGAGTCCCTTCTTCATTATTTGTCTTGTTTTCATAAGCCGATATCCATGTCTATCTTGGCCGATTTGACAGCTACAGATCTTTCTGTTTTAACTGCATTATTAGATCCTTTAGCTCAAAGAGGAATCATCTCAATAGTGGAGGAAGGGGAGGATCTCTTAGTCCAATTTTGCAAGCAATTGGTAGCCATGTACTTCTACCAACTCCTGTCACCAGCCAGACGGCGTCTCTTCCATCAACAAATCGCGCAAAAACTGGAAGAAACCTTAGAAGATTCGACAGACCTGCTCTTCTATAAGGAAATAGCTTACCAATACAAGCAGTCCCAAAATCTCTTGCGTTCCTTGTCTTTTGAGCTGACCTACTTAGAAGAAATCCTCCAGTTGGAACATGAACTATTCCCAATATACTCCAAGGGAGAAGAAGGGGGAGTATCCGATGGGAAAAATAGCCATTTGGACATTTTTGGGGAACTCTCTCGTCTTCGTCGAGAACTGGATCAGCTTTTTTCACGACACCAAAAAGATAGAGACTACAAGTATTTGCAACTGCGCTACTTGTATCTAGAGGGGCGCTACTTCATTCGAAGTGGTGAGTACCAAAAGGGGATTCATGATATTCAAAAGGTCATCTCCTATGCGCGGGAACTCAAACTGCTCGACTTTCTTTTAGAAGGGTACCGGCAAATCATTTATTATTGCATTCAAACAGAAAATATTTCTGAAATGGCCTATTACACAGATTTGGCTTTAGAAGATGCGATTCAGGCCAACAACCATGAAGCGATTGCGATTCAGTTACGCTTGAAGGGTTTGTACCATTTGATGGTAGGGGATGAGGAGCAGGCGACCCGCCACCTCTATCGCTCCATTGATTGCTTTAGTCTGACCAATAGCATGCAGGCCAAGTATGCCATTCAAATTGCAGCATCTTTAGCCTACCTTGCTGAAATAGAGCAAGTGAGAGGGCATTTTCAAGTAGCTGTCACCCATTTGGAAGAGGTCCTACGCTTGGTGGGAAATCAATCTGTTGATTCAGTCCGAGTGGTGTTTGAAATTGATCTTGGGATTGCCTACTATTGGAAGGGGGATTTGGTCCAAGCCCGATTCTATTTTGACAGGGCTCAAAAGGTTTTGTCCAGTGTTCGCTTTCCTTGGAAGGAAGAACTGCTCGGATTTTATCAATCCTTAATCGCCTGTCATTTCGGGGAACAAGAGAAGGTGGCAACTTACCTATCTCGTAAAGAAGGAGCCATGAAGCAAACGATGAATGCACGAGACAAGGGGATGGTGTATTATCTCTTGGCCTTCTTGGCGGCCCAGAAGGAGCAAGGAGAGCAACTGAATCCTGCTTTGAGCACTTTCTTGAAAGAAGATAAGAATTACTACAAGAAACTGGCAGAGCAACATCTGACTCCGTATAGAGACCGTCCCTTCCTCAAGAGATTAAAAAATCTCTAGTGTAGCTCATCAAATGTCATGAAGGAAGAATGAAAAAAGGCTTATCAACACCCAAGGGCTGGATGTTGATAAGCCTTTTGTATGTTAGAGAGGTTTTGAATCTTATTTTTGTTGAGACAAGATTTGGGTCAAGTAAAAGATAAAGGTGGCGGCAAGGTTGGAGGTGTGGTTGTCAATATCATGAGGAGGGGAAACTTCCACAATATCAAATCCAATCAGTTTGCCGCTAGCTGCAATGTGTTGGAGCAACATTAGGGCTAGTTTTGGATCCACACCTAGTGACTGGATGGCACTGACACCAGGGGCAGAACCAACGGCAAAGCAGTCCATATCGATGGAGAGGTAAATCGCTGTCTGTTTTTCTAAGAATTGATCAATCCGATCAAGAATAGCCTGGTGGCTCATCCGGAAGAGATCTTGTCCTGTTAAGAAATCAATGCTTGGTGTTTTAGCTACATAGTTGAATAGGAATAAATTGTTGCTATGTTCCTGAATGCCCAAGATCAAGTAAGGGAAATCCTGGCTCTCTTCTTTTGCGTGGTCTGCCATTTGGCGAAATCCTGTTCCAGAGTTGGGACCAGTTTGGTCGTAAGGACGCAGGTCAAAGTGAGCATCTAGGTTGATGACAGCCAATTGTTCATCTGATTGCAAGGAGGATTTGAGGCCCAGGTAGTGACCATAAGCCGTTTCATGCCCTCCACCGAGGACGATTGGTTGAATATTTAGCTCCAACATCCGTTTGACAGTTAGAGAGAGGCTCTCTTGCAAATCTTCAAGAGAACGATTGGGGCCATCGATATTTCCGACATCAAAAACTGTGACGTTGGTGCCCCAGTGCCAAGGAAGTTTGGCGAGTTGGGTTCGAATAGCATTAGGGCTTTCGACAGCACCGACGCGGCCGTTATTGATATAGACTCCTTTATCGCTTTTAAAACCAAGGATTCCAAAGGTGACTTCTTCAAAAGGAGTCAAGGTTTCATCATTCAAATCCAAAAACTTCGTCAGCATACCCCATTTGGCTGTATAGGGATTGTCTTCAATACTGCCTTGGTAATAACTGTAAGTCATTGGGTAATAATCTCTAAGCACGTTACATGCCTCCGTTTGTTTGTATTAGGCTAGAAAGGGAAAGGCTGAGAAATTTTCTCAGCCTTTTTCTGCTGTATCCTTACTGTATCAGTATTGAATGCTTAAGTCAACTGCTTTTTCGATGGTTGCTAAGAATTCTTCACTTTCAACAACGGCAGATGCCTTATTAAGTTCTTCGAAGATTTCGATGTCCTTGTCAAATTCAATGAAGGATACCTTGCTGCGAATCATGTCATAGGCTGGTTTTGTACCTTTACCAAGTTCATGGTTTTCTGGTTTGAGATCCAAGGCTTGGCAGGCCGCCATAATTTCAGTAGCAACGATGCGGCGTGAATTCTTAAGGATTTCTGCTGCTTTACGAGCTGCTGTAGTTCCCATGCTGACGAAGTCTTCTTGGTTTTCACAAGATGGGATAGAGTCAACGCTGGCTGGGTGAGACAAGATTTTGTTTTCAGATGCAAGAGAGGCACAAGCATACTGCGTAATCATGAAGCCTGAGTTGAGGCCAGGATGTTTGACCAAGAAGGATGGCAATTTACTAAGCTGGCTGTTGACCAAGCGTTCCACCCGACGTTCAGATACGTTTCCGATCTCAGAAAGGGCAATACCCAAGAAGTCAAATGGTTGTGCCATTGGTTCACCGTGGAAGTTACCTCCGGAGATGACGTGTCCTTCCTTGGTGATGATTGGGTTATCTGTCACAGAGTTGATTTCGATTTCAACTTTTGTTTTTACATAAGCAATAGAGTCCTTGCTGGCTCCATGGATTTGAGGGATACAACGGAGTGTATAAGGGTCTTGGACCCGTTGTTGGGTCGCAACAGTGGTGTTTTTGCTTCCTTCAAGGAGGTTACGGATATTGCGAGCAGTTGCCAATTGTCCACTTTGAGGACGGATGGTATGAAGGTCTTCTTCAAATGGGCTGGTAATCCCATTGTGGACTTCCATTGAAAGAGCACCAGCAATGTCAGACAGTTTGAGCAATTGGATGCCATCATAGGTTGCAAGAGCACCGATACCAGTTAGGACAGTCGTACCATTGATCAAAGCAAGCCCTTCTTTGGCGGCCAATTGGATCTTTTCAATACCAGCTTGATTGAGAGCTTCTTGACCACTTAAAAGTTGACCTTTGTAGTAGGCGTGTCCAAGTCCCAACATTGGGAGCACCATATGAGAAAGGGGGGCAAGGTCTCCGGAAGCTCCGAGTGATCCTTTTTCTGGGATATAAGGAGTCACTCCTTTGTTAAGCAATTCTAATAGTTTTTCAACAGTTGACAGACGAATGCCAGAATAGCCTTTTAAGAGCGAGTTGATCCGGATGAGCATGATGGCACGAACGGCATCTTCTGGAAGTGGATCACCAAAACCAGATGCGTGGGTACGAATCAAGTTTTCTTGCAGTTGGACAGTATCTTTTGGAGAAATGCTGACATTACAGAGGGAGCCAAATCCAGTGGTCACACCATAGACAACACGTTTTTCACGGACGATATCATCAACAATTTTACGAGATGCGATGACAGCTTCTTTGGCTGCTTCGTCTAACTCACATTGGGCACCGTGCCGAGCGACGGCGATGACTTCTTCGAGTGTTAAGCTGTTACCATCTAAATGAATCAATTGAGTCATATAAAACCTCCGATTATGAATTGTTCTGTAGAAGTAGATGTGTTTACTTCGGTTTGAATAGCAAACATGAGCCCATTGTATATTGCTCTTAGGATAATTAAAAGAAGTTTTAGAGAAAAGAGCTCAGGTTTGATATTCGTGGAATCTTAGATGGGCTAGGGAGCAAAGGAATGCTTTACTCCCGCTAAAGTTCCCATCTAGTGTGTAAATAAAATTAGTGAGGATTACTTTGTTTTTTAGGTAGTTTGTTACCGTGAAAGACATAGTAAAGTCCACTAGCAATTACTAGACCGATAGCCCCCCAAACAAAGTTCATCATGTTGTCCCCTGCAATCATCAAGATACTGATCACAACAGCTAGAACTGGAATAACAGGACCAAATGGCACTCGGAAGGTAACCTTTTTGTCTGGGTACATTTTTCTGAGTTTGATGGCTGCCAAAGCAGTTGGAATGTATTGGAAGAAACGGAAGACAACACTGAAGGTTGCTAATGATTCGAAAGATCCAGATAACAAGAGTAAGAATGCAAAGGCACCGGAAATGATAATGGCTACGACTGGAGCATTCTTAGAGTTTGTTTTTCCAAGACCGGCTGGCAAGAGTTTTTCGTCTGCTAGGGCCGCACCGAAACGAGGAACCATGATGGATTCACCAATGTTTAGACCGGCGATTGAAATGAGGGCACCGTAAGAAACGAGTGGAGCTCCGATAGGGCCAATCATTTCAACAAATGCGTCTTGAACAGGTGCACCGGTTTCCATGATACGTCCACCCAGCATAGCGATTGTTCCTGCGATGATCAACATGTAGAGGACAGATACGATACTGATGGATCCCAAGATAGCGCGGGGAACGTTCTTTTCAGGGTTACGCATTTCCCCTGCAACGATGGACATGGTTTCGAATCCGATAAATCCGTAGAAGATGTAAACGGCGGTACTCGAAATAGCACTAAAGAGATTTGATCCACTTTCCAATTGAAGGAAAGGTGTGAAGTTGCCCTTGCTCACGCCACCTGAAATGAAGAAGATAGCGAAGAGAGAGAAGAGGACAATCGGAATTAATTTTGCAACAGTAGCTGTCAGAGTGAACATCTTAGATGTTTTCAGACCGGCAATGTTCATAATACTCAAGAGAACCAACATCACGATACTAATCGGTAGGTTATAGCCTTCGAATGCTGGGAAAGTAATGATGAAGATTTTAGCAAAACCGGCCAACATGGCAGCCCAAGCAATAACGGTAACGGCCCATCCTAGAATCCCAACGTTAAAGCCGACGAAGTCTCCGAAAGCTGCTTTTGAGTATTGCATGGCTCCACCGTTTTTGTCGAAGTAGCCAGCCGTTTCAGCCAGACAGGCTGATAGTAGCATGACGAGAACAGCTACCCCGAACATGACAGCTAGAGAAGCTGGTCCTAATCCGGCATAAATTTTTTGAGGTAAGAGGAAGATACCAGATCCGATTACGGCATTGATACCGTATAGAGTGGCACCGCTAAAGCTGAATTTCGCTTTTTCTTGTTCCTCAATCGACTGTTTATGTGCTCCGTTCATAATGTCTCTCCTTTTAAACATTATTTTAGCGCAGTCCAGATAGCAATCGGTTGCTCCCCAGACTGATGGGGTGAAAACGTGATTGTCATCTCTTGAAGAGGAGATGCTTGTTCGATAAACAGGAGCTCGTGAGTTTGGAGGGAGTAGGATTGTCCCTTTTTCCATTCAAGTGTTAGTGGACAGAGAGCATAGATCCATTGATAGCGACTCTGACTCGTGACACTTTCTTTTGGGGATATAGCACTCATATGCCCCTGATAGGAAGGTTTATAGATGAGATTAAAATCTTGACAGGTCCCTTGGCTAGATACAGGGTCTCCCCCGTCAAAGAAGTAGCTTTGAAATGGCTTCAAAACCACTTCTTTCTTTTGATGGGTGAGTGTAATCGATGAAGTCAGAGGCATCAAGATTCGGTGGTAGCCAGTGAGATCTGTAAAGTCACTTGTTTCAATCTCTACCGTTGCGGTGGAGAGGCGAAAGTCAAAGTTCCGATCAGGATAACTTCCCTCTTTTGGGGAGAGGAAGAGTTGGGTAGTTTGGCCACCAGACCAAGTAGAAATTTGATAATCTGCGGGGGTAAGATGAAGGATAGTCACCATAGGACGTCCTCTTTCTTAAAAGAGACCAGTGATATTGCCTTGGGCATCGATATCAATCTTTTCACTGGCTGGAACTTTTGGTAGGCCAGGCATGGTCATGATCGTTCCTGTGAGAGCAACGATAAAGCCAGCTCCTGCTGCCACCTTAAGGTTGCTGATTTTGACAGTGAAATCTTTCGGTGCTCCGATCTTCTTGGCATCATCCGAGAAGGAATATTGCGTTTTGGCCATACAGATTGGGTAGTTGGAGAAACCAAGTGCTTCCAATTCTTTGAGTTCGCGTTTGGCCGCCGGTGTTAAGTTAATGCCTTTACCACCATAAACTTTTGTGACAATCTTGGTCAATTTTGTTTCAATGCTGTCTTCTTCGTCATAGACATAAGAGAAGTGGTTTTCTTCTTGAGCTAGTTGAATGACTTTTTCAGCTAGGTCACGACCACCAGCTCCACCATGTGCCCAGACATCTGAAATAACAACATCTACATTGCGTTTTTTACAAGATTCATAGACAGCTTCTAGCTCAGCCTCTGTATCCAGCGGGAATTTGTTGATGGCAACGACCACAGGTAGACCGTAGACTTCTTGGATGTTGGCCAAGTGTTTGTCCAGGTTTGGCAGACCATCGATCACGGCTTGGACATTTTCAGTAGACAAGTCTGCTTTGGCAACTCCACCATGCATCTTGAGAGCGCGAATGGTTGCGACGAGGACAACGGCAGCAGGTTTGAGTCCGGCCATACGGCACTTGATATCGATGAATTTTTCAGCACCGAGGTCTGCTCCGAAGCCAGCTTCTGTCACGACATAGTCTGCATATTTGAGGGCTAGTTTAGTAGCTAGCACACTGTTACAGCCATGAGCAATATTGGCAAATGGTCCGCCGTGGATGATAGCCGGAGTATGCTCCAAGGTTTGTACCAAGTTTGGATGGATGGCATCTTTGAGAACAGCTGCCATGGCACCTCCAGCCTTGAGGTCTTTGGCTGTCACTGGTTGTCCTTGGTAGTTGTACCCGATAATGATGCGATCGAGGCGTTCTTTGAGGTCAAGGATATTTTCTGAGAGACAGAGAATAGCCATGATTTCAGAGGCCACTGTGATGTCAAAGCCATCTTCACGAGGAACCCCGTTCGTCTTTCCTTGAAGGCCATCGACAATATGGCGGAGCTGACGGTCGTTCATGTCGACCACCCGTTTCCAGGTGATGCGACGAGAATCGATGCCCAACTCATTGCCATGATGGATGTGGTTGTCAATCAAGGCTGCAAGGAGGTTGTTGGCAATCCCAATGGCATGGAAGTCTCCGGTAAAATGAAGGTTGATATCTTCCATTGGAACCACTTGGGCGTACCCACCACCGGCGGCTCCACCTTTGATCCCAAAGACAGGGCCAAGTGAAGGTTCGCGGAGGGCAATGACCGCTTTCTCACCGATAGCAGAGAGGGCATCTACTAGTCCAACAGAGGTGGTTGTCTTTCCTTCTCCGGCAGGAGTAGGAGAGATGGCTGTCACGAGAATCAGCTTTCCATCTTCCTTGTCCTTTAGTTGTTCCAGTTGATTGCTATCAATTTTTGCCTTGTATTTTCCGTAGAGCGAAATGTCGTCTTCAGTCAATCCAAGTTCAGCAGCAATTTCTGTGATGGGCTTCATTTGGACAGAATTGGCAATCTCAATATCCGATAAAACCATAGAATCCCTTCTTTCTTTGTAGGTATTGAAGTTATAAAGTTGATTGATAGGTTTATGATAGGCTTTCTAAAATAGTTTGGTAAATGTTATCTGCAAGCTCAGAGCCTGTTTGGAGGAGTTCGAGTCCCTTGCTGTGGTATTCTTGGACGAAGTCTTGGTCCTTGATTCCTGAAATGTTGATCAGGACATTGAGCCAAGCCCCCTGAAGTCCAGCCTTGAGATTGAGAGCAGCCACTCCTAAGTCACTCGCCGCATTGGTGTTGGACTTACCAACAGCTTCTTTTGTTGTTTCAAGCGCTTCAACGATGAGCTCCATCATAGAGAAAGGAGATACTGTCGCATGTTTCAAAGCTTTTTGCATGGCTTCACGACGAGCGGCTTTCTCTTCTTCCGTTTCCTTTGGAAGATCAAAGACTGCTGATACAACGTTGAAAGCTTCTGTATCTTTGTCGATGGCTTCTAGTAATTGGTCTTGGAGTTGGGCACTTTTTTCGTGAACCCCTTTGATGTGGTCTTCAAATTCAGCGTATTTTTTCTTACCAATGGTCAGTTCACAGACCATTTTTGTAAGGGAAATCCCGTTTGCAGCAGATAGGGCAGCAGCAGAACCGCCACCTGGAGCTGGGGCATCTGAACCAAGAACCTTGGCAAACTCTGTAATACTTAAGTCAACTAGTTTCATAAAACTCCCTTTCTAACCCAACAAGTGATTTTCCAAGACTTGTTTGCTATAGTCAAAGTCTTCTAATTGCAAGTAGTATTCAGCAGAGTCAATCAGAGCCTTAGCAGGAGCCAGACCAATGAGTTCTGTTCCAGTGATGCGAACTCCGTAGCGTTGTGCTTCGAAACGAACGGTTTCAACGACACGATACAATGGGAATTTTTCCAAGTTGACCATGTTGATTGAGACTTGAGCGATGTTGCGATCTTCTAGCATGACACCGATTGCTTTACAGTATTTGTATCCTCCGCTAGATCCACGAATGACTTTAGAAATGTTGTTGGCAATTTCTAGATCATCTGTGTCAAGGTTGATATTGAAAGCAACGAGTGGCATCCGGACACCAACGGCTGTAACCCCTGCAGTTGGATGAATCTTGCGTTCACCGTAGTCTGGCTTCCAGTCTTCTTCCAACAGTTTTTCTGGCATTCCTTCAAATTGTCCTTTGCGGACCTTCGCCAAGTTTTTCCGTTCTGGGCGAGTTGCAGCATCTTCATAAAGGAAGATTGGAATACCCAATTCACGATTGATGCGTTCGGCTACTTTATTGGCGATTTCGACACATTCATCTGTTGTGATATCTTTGACTGGAACGAAAGGACAAACGTCTGTTGCTCCCATACGAGGGTGTTCGCCTTCGTGCTTGGTCATATCGATGTTTTCAGATGCGTATTTTACCAATTGGAAAGCAACTTCTTGAATGCTTTCTTCATCCCCAACGAGTGTAAAGACGCTACGGTTGTGACTGGCGTCAGACGAGTAGTCCAGCAGTGTAACACCTGGAATACTTTTTGCTGTTGCTGCTAATCCGTCGATCACAGCTTGATTGCGTCCTTCAGAAAAGTTTGGAATACACTCAACAATTTTTGCCATATGATTACCTCTTTTTATAGGAGAAGGTGGGGAGGAGGAGTCTTTGTATTTCCTCCCCTTTCTCAGTTTTTATTTTTTGATGTTAAAACAATTTTTGAACCGCATCTTTGACCAAATCTTCATCTGCCAGATAAGGAATGGTGATGTGGTCTGTTCCTGCATGGAGACGGTTGTATTCGATAGCTGTTTCAATCGCATGGTTATTTCTTGCCCAGTTCCGACGAGCAACCCCACCCATGGTATCCCAGGCAATCGCAGATTTGATGATTTCGTCGATCCGGTGGCTACCGTCTAGAACGAGACCAAATCCTCCGTTGATGGCCTTACCGATACCAGTACCACCACCATTGTGGAGAGCCACGAGACTCATACCGCGAGCGGCGTTACCGGCGTAACATTGAACCGCCATATCGCAAGTAACGTTTGAACCATCTTTGATATTGGAGGTTTCACGGAATGGAGCATCTGTACCAGATACGTCATGGTGGTCACGTCCAATCATTACCGGTCCAATCTTGCCTTGGCGAATGAGTTCATTGAATTTCAAAGCGATATTGACACGTCCCATACAATCTTGATAGAGGATACGAGCTTGCGTACCAACGACTAATTGGTTCTTTTCAGCATCGCGGATCCAGTTATAATTGTCGCGGTCTTGGTAGCGACGAGTTGGATCAATCGCTTCCATAGCTGCATGGTCAGTTGCGATCAAGTCTTCATGTTTACCGCTGAGGCAGACCCAACGGAATGGACCATAACCATAGTCAAAGAGCATAGGTCCCATGATATCTTCAACATAAGATGGCCAAATGAAGCCGTCCTTGTCATCCAAACCATTTTTAGAAATTTCCTTGATGCCAGAGTCGTAAACAGATTTCATAAAGGCATTACCGTAGTCGAAGAAGTAGGTGCCCTTAGCAGTCAAATCTTTAATCACTGCGAAGTGACGAGCCAAGGTTTCATCGACCAAGCGATGGAAGGTTTCTTTGTCTTCTGCCAACAAACGTGTCCGTTCTTCAAAGCTGATCCCAACTGGGCAATAGCCACCATCATAAACGTTGTGGCAAGAGGTTTGGTCAGACAAGAGATGAACGTGGACATTGTGTTTATTGACATATTCGAGCAAGTCTACGATATTTCCATGGTAGGCAATAGAAGTTGATTCACCAGCTTCCAGTGCTGCTTGAGCTAATTTCACAGCTTCTTCGGCACTGTCTGTCACTTGGCTAATCCAACCTTGAGAGTGACGGGTTTCAATCCGAGAGCGGTCCACTTCTGCAACGATGGCAACAGCTTTTGCAATTTCAGCTGCTTTCCCTTGAGCTCCACTCATTCCACCGAGACCAGATGAAATGAAGAGTTTACCAGTTAAATCGCCATCATCAGGCACACCGAGTTTGAGACGTCCGGCATTAAGAAGGGTGTTGAAGGTACCGTGAACGATTCCTTGAGGACCGATATACATCCAGCCACCAGCCGTCATTTGACCGTAGTTGGTAATGCCCATCTCTTCAGCGATTTCCCAGTCGCGCATATTGTCATACTCACCGATCAAGAGACCGTTGGTAATGATGACGCGAGGAGCTTCAGGTTTAGACTTGAAGAGGCCGAGAGGGTGACCAGATTCAACCACCAAGGTTTGGTCTTCTGTCATGACTTCCAAGTATTTCTTGATCAAGTTGTATTGCATCCAGTTAGCACAGACAGAACCTGTTTCTCCGTAAGTGACCAATTCATATGGATAAAGGGCAATTTCAAAGCTCAAGTTGTTGTCAATCATGACCTGCATAGCCTTAGCAGCAGTGCATTTTCCTTTGTACTCATCAATTGGTTTTCCATAGATCCGATCTTTTGGACGGAAGCGATAGCCATAGATCCGACCGCGAGTTTTTAGTTCTTCCAGAAATTCTGGGATCAATTCTTGGTGGAATTTTTTAGGGATGTAACGCAGAGCGTTCTTAAGAGCAATCTCAGTCTGAGCTTGCGTTAAGCGGAAGCCTCTATCAGGTGCACGACGGATACCTTCTTGAAAAGTTGCCTTTTCAGGAAGGACATCAAAGTCAAGTTTGACAGACATAGCAGCTGCAATTTCTTTATCGTCTATAAATGACATAGTAGGAACCTCCTTATGTGTAGACTATGAATTTATATTTTCTTTATTGTATCCAAGAAACGTCAATAAAGAGTCAAAAATAAATTTAATTTTTAATAAAGCAAAAAAAAATGAGGGAGAAACTTTTTGACTTTTTTTTGACGCTTTTTCTTTAGAATTGTAAAATGAATAACAATGGAAATAGAAAGGAATGTTTTCATATGTCTGCTGATGTAATCTTAACCCACTTTAACCAGTTGTTTTGTCCAAATGATTTAGGCCATCCTCTCTATGGAAAAGAGATGGCAGAAGCGCAAATCGTTTCCGATGCTTATATCGCTATTAAGGATGGAAAAATCCTCGCAGTTGGGACAGGTCAACCCGATCCAGAACTGATTGATGACCATACGGAAGTAAAATCTTGTGAAGGAAAAGTTGCGACTCCTGGTTTGATTGACTGCCACACTCACTTGGTCTATGGAGGCAGTCGTGAACATGAGTTTGCGAAAAAGTTAGCGGGTGTTTCTTACTTAGACATCCTCGCCCAAGGCGGTGGAATTCTGAGTACTGTTCGGGCAACACGTGAAGCATCTTTTGACAATCTCTATGACAAGTCTAAACGACTGTTGGACTATATGCTACGTCATGGGGTGACCACCGTTGAGGCTAAGAGTGGCTATGGTTTGGATTGGGAAACGGAAAAACGCCAACTAGATGTAGTAGCAGCCTTGGACCGTGACCATGAAATTGATCTGGTTTCGACCTTTATGGCAGCTCATGCGATCCCGACGGAGTACAAGGGCCGTTCTAAAGAGTATTTAGATCTCATTATTGAGCAAATGCTTCCAAAAGTGAAGGAAGAAAAGTTAGCTGAATTCTGTGATATCTTCTGTGAAAAGGGTGTCTTTACAGCAGATGAGTCCCGCTATCTTCTGTCAAAAGCCAAGGAAATGGGCTTCAAACTGCGGATCCATGCGGATGAAATCGAGTCCATCGGTGGTGTTGACGTTGCGGCTGAATTGGAATCCACCAGTGCAGAACACCTGATGGTGATTACCGATGAAGGCATTCAAAAACTAGCCACAGCAAAAGTTATCGGAAATCTTTTGCCTGCTACAACCTTCAGCCTCATGGAAGATACCTATGCACCAGCTCGTAAGATGCTGGATGCTGGGATGGCCATCACCCTAACAACCGACAGTAACCCAGGATCCTGTCCGACAGCCAATCTCCAGTTTGCCATGCACCTCGGTTGCTTCATGATGCGTTTGACACCAGTTGAGATTCTCAATGCGGTAACTATTAATGCAGCTTATTCAGTAGATCGTGCCAAAACTATTGGATCTTTTGATACTGGAAAACAGGCCGATATCACGATTTACGATGCACCAAATCTAGATTATCTCTTCTATTTCTTTGCGACCAACCTAGTGACAGATGTCTATAAAAATGGTAAAAAAGTGATTTAATCCTCTCGTTTCAAATGTGACCTAAATAGAAAAAATCCCCTCATCAATTGATTCTGATGAGGGGATTTTAGTGCTGAGAAAAGTATTTCCAAAGGGAGTTGGAAAGCTTTAAATTCCAACCTTGACATCTGGGAATCTCTCAGACACCTGTGCAAAAAGAGTGTAGAGTTGTTCTTCAGCGTTCTTCTTATTCTTAATGGCTAGGCGGTGCTGTTTCTTTGGTTTGTCCTTGCGGATGTAGCACAATTGGAAGATTGAGCGAGCAATCCCTGATTGACGAACTCGAGTGACATGTAAGTATAGTTGTTGAACCTCTCGTAAATCAATCGTTTGCGTTCCTCTGAAATAGGTAATCAAATGATTTTTGTACAAGATAACTTTTAAGTCTTGATTGTAGTAGCTGGCTTCATCAGACAGGCGGGACAGATCTCCTTGGAGTTCGGGATAGTTTTGGTGGAGTTCCTGATAGGAAGCAATGGTCCGTTTCCGAAGGGAGAAGCTGGCTACGACCATTATGATAGAAAGTCCAGCAAGAGCAGCTGAACCAATTAAGAGGAATAAGGAGTCTTTGTTGTACTCTGTGAAGCTTAAGTAATAGCTGGTCGTCATATTAAGTGACACGACAGAAGTCGGGTCGAGAAGGGAATGGATGTAGTCGCTATAGCCGACAAGGCGACCGTTACGAGACGTATTTTTGCTATCCTTTGCCAAAGGGGCTAATTGCGTTCCCTTTAGTTGATAAGGTTTGGTCAGCAGTTCCCCATTTTTTGCCTTATCAACGATTTCTTTAATCGTCGCATCGTCTTTTTTGGCTTCGATCCCTGCAAACTTACCATCGTTTTGGTTATCGTACTGGACGATATAGAGGACGTGGCCGTTATCTACAGTTCCGACAGGTTCTCGTGTAATATCATAGACTTGCATCGTTACAGGGTCCCCAGACTTTTCTGCCTTCGCAAAGCTCGTAGAAGGGTTCTGGCGTCCCATCCATAATGAAAATACTAATCCTGCGAATGCAAGAAAGACAAGGGCAAGCACCAGACCGGACACAAATCCTTTATTGCGTTTTTCCTTCATCATAACGATCTCCTTTAGTTTGATATCTAAAGTATATCATGAAAGATTTTATGTGACAAGGAAATTTATAGATAGCTGATTTCAAAGGCTTTTTGAGCGTTCTAAGCAAAAACCTGTTTGTAAAATGATTGAAAAATACTTTGATTTTAGAAGAGATTTGCAACTTTTTATAAAAAACTATATTTTTTTTAATTTTTTCTATATACAAAAAGCTAAATTATTGATAGAATAGAGAAGAATTGAATTAAATTTGGTTCGCGTTCGTTCTGTCTTCATATGAATGAAATAGAATGTTTATAACCTAAATACTTGCACTGGATTCTAATTCATCAGAATCATAGCTAGAATTTGAGAGGAGACAATATGACTGTTGATTTTAACAGCAAAGCTTACTTGGATAAAGTGGATGCGTGGTGGCGTGCAGCCAACTACATTTCGGCTGCTCAAATGTACTTGAAAGACAACCCATTGTTGAAACGTGAAGTGGTTGAAAACGACTTGAAGGCTCACCCAATCGGACACTGGGGAACTGTACCAGGACAAAACTTTATCTATGCTCACTTGAACCGTACCATCAACAAATACGACTTGGATATGTTCTACATTGAAGGACCAGGTCATGGTGGACAAGTTATGGTGTCCAACTCTTACTTAGATGGTTCTTACACAGAATTGAATCCAAATATCCCACAAAATGAAGAAGGATTTAAACACCTATGTAAAATCTTCTCATTCCCAGGAGGGATTGCCTCTCACGCGGCACCTGAAACTCCAGGATCTATCCATGAAGGTGGAGAGCTTGGTTATGCTCTTTCTCACGCAGCTGGAGCTGTTTTGGACAATCCAGATGTGATTGCTGCAACCGTAATCGGTGATGGTGAAGGAGAAACTGGTCCATTGATGGCTGGTTGGTTGGCTAATACCTTCTTGAACCCAGTTAACGATGGTGCTGTTCTTCCAATCTTCTACCTCAACGGTGGGAAGATCCACAACCCAACGATCTTTGAACGCAAAACAGACGAAGAATTGGCCCTCTTCTTTGAAGGTCTTGGATGGAAACCAATCTTTGCAGACGTAACAGCTATTTCTGACGACCACGAAGCAGCTCATGCTTTGTTTGCAGAAAAATTGGACGAAGCGATTGAAGAAATCAAGAAAGTCCAAGCAGAAGCTCGTAAAGGTTCTGCAGAAGAAGCAACTCAACCAGTATATCCTGTCTTGATTGCTCGTATTCCTAAAGGTTGGACTGGACCAAAAGCTTGGGAAGGTACACCAATCGAGGGTGGATTCCGTGCTCACCAAGTTCCAATCCCAGTAGATGCTCACCATATGGAGCATGTGGATGCTCTTCTTTCATGGTTGGAATCATATCGTCCAGCTGAATTGTTCGACGAAACTGGTAAATTGCTTCCTGAAATTGCCGAAATTGCACCAAAAGGTGACCGTCGCATGGCTATGAACCCAATCACAAACGCAGGTGTCATCAAACCAATGGACACTGCTGATTGGAAGAAACATGCCTTCAAGATTGAAACACCAGGTGCTATCATGGCCCAAGATATGATCGAGTTTGGTAAGTATGCAGCAGATCTTGTGGATGCGAACCCACATAACTTCCGTATCTTTGGACCAGATGAAACCAAATCAAACCGTCTTCAAGAAGTCTTCACTCGGACAAGCCGTCAATGGTTAGGACGTACGAAACCAGACTACGATGAAGCTTTGAGCCCTGCTGGACGTGTCATTGACTCTCAATTGTCTGAGCACCAAGCAGAAGGAATGCTGGAAGGATATGTCTTGACAGGTCGTCATGGATTCTTCGCTTCTTACGAATCCTTCCTTCGTGTTGTAGACTCTATGATTACTCAACACTTCAAATGGTTGCGTAAATCTAAGACACATACGACATGGCGTAAAAACTACCCTGCCTTGAACTTGATTGCGACTTCAACTGTTTTCCAACAAGACCACAATGGCTACACTCACCAAGATCCAGGTATCTTGACTCACTTGGCTGAGAAAACTCCTGAATACATCCGTGAATACTTGCCAGCAGATACCAATAGCCTGCTTGCAGTGATGGATAAAGCCTTCAAGGCAGAAGACAAGGTAAACTTGATTGTTACTTCAAAACACCCACGTCCTCAATTCTACTCAGCTGATGAAGCAGAGGAATTGGTTCGTGAAGGATACAAGGTGATCGATTGGGCATCTACTGTTTCAGCAGATGAAGAGCCAGATCTTGTCATTGCAGCTGCAGGTACAGAGCCAAACCTTGAAGCTCTTGCAGCCATCACAATCTTGCACAAGGCCTTCCCAGAATTGAAGATCCGCTTTGTCAATGTGGTAGATATCTTGAAATTGCGTCATCCATCCGTTGATGCGCGTGGACTTTCAGATGAAGAGTTCGACAAAGTCTTCACAACTGATAAACCAGTGATCTTTGCCTTCCACGGTTACGAAGGTATGATCCGTGATATCTTCTTCAATCGTCATAACCATAACCTTCGTGTACATGGTTACCGTGAAAACGGAGATATCACAACACCATTCGATATGCGTGTGATGTCTGAGTTGGATCGCTTCCACTTGGCACAAGATGCAGCTAATGCAGCTCTTGGAGCAGAAGCAGCTAAATTCGTAGCTCAAATGGACGAAACAATCGCCTTCCACAATGCTTACATCCGTGAACATGGTGATGATATTCCAGAAGTACACAACTGGAAATGGGAAAACGTAAATAAATAAGTTTATTCCAAAAGAAATCAGAAGTTATTCTGATTTCTTTTTTTGTACCTTTTTAAAGAAAGAAACTTTGGCTAAGGAACTCACCTTGGCAAGAGAAGATTCTTCAATAATGGATAGAGAAATCTGAAAAAATCAATAAAATAGTATATTTTTTTAGATTGCATTGACTTTGCATAAGATAAGGACTAAAATATAGGTGCGGAAACCGCTTACAAATATTAAAGGAGGTCTGGTTATGGGAAGCGACAGACAACAACGTTTTTCTTTACGAAAATATGCAGTCGGCCTAGTATCGGTACTTGTCGGATGCTTTTTTTGTGGGGTGACTGTTTCAGCCCAGGAGCAGGAAGGGCAGGTAGATGTTCCCGCTCTTGTAGTCAAGGAAGAAAGTCAGGAGGTGAATTCGACAGTCGGACAGGACAAAGGTTTGGACGGAGCTCATGCAACTGATACTGTTAAGGAGGAGTCTTCCTCGCAAGAGCCAGCCAAGACTAATGGTAAGGACCAGACCAAGCAACCACAAACTACCTCTTCAGCTACTAGCGATCCTTCGAATGAGAAATCAAAAGAAGAGAAGACCTTGTCAGCTTCTGTTATGGCAAGTCCAACAGCTAATCCTGAGCTTGCTACGAAGGACACTCCCAAGGAAGTAGCGAAAGAAACTCTAGAGGATTCAAGTCCAGTCGAGGTCCTAGTTCGTCTGAAAGAAAAAGTTTCTGATGGGGTTGGAGAATCATCACCAGTCTCAAAAGAAGCGCGTATCGAACAAACCAACCAAGACCACGAACAATTTTTGAAAGAACTCGAAAAGCAATCCATTCAGTTCAAAAAATTGTATGACGTTAATTTGCTCTTTAATGGACTGGCTCTAGAGACGACTTATGGAGATGCTAAAAAGATTCGGGGACTAGCACGTGTAGATGCCCTAGATTATGCTCCACTAGGTCGGACTAGAGTGGAAGAAACACAGCCTGCTCCTGCATCACCGACTTCAACTACGACCAAGGTCAGTGAAGAAAATAGTCTGATCAATTTACAGCCACTCTGGGATAAGGGGATCAAGGGTCAAGGTCAGGTTGTAGCGGTCATCGATTCGGGGGTCGACCCTGCCCACGATATTTTTCGTCTAACAGATATCAGCAAGGCCAAGTACAAGAATGAAGCGGAAATTGAAGAGGCAAAAAAGAGGGCCGGCATCACTTACGGTAAATGGTACAACAATAAAGTCGTCTACGTTCACAACTATAGTGATATGGATGACAATGTTAAAGAAGATGATCCAATCTCTCACGGTACCCACGTAGCTGGAACCGCTGTGGGCAATGCCTCTCAACCATCTCCAAATGGTGAGATTATCCGAGGTGTCGCTCCCGAAGCCCAGCTTATGTTTTTGCGTGTTTTCTCAGACACCAAGGGCGGGCAGGTGCAAAATTTCATCTACACTAAAGCAGTAGAAGATGCCGTCAAATTAGGGGCGGATTCCATCAACATGAGTTTGGGAACCGCATCAGGCTCGATTTATGATGTGGGAGAAATTACGCGCCAGGCCTTTGAGGCCGCAAGAAAGGCTGGAGTGACCATTACTGTTGCCTCTACCAATATGGCGACCAATGGCTTCTGGCACAGCAAACCACTTGCAAGCACACCAGATTATGGGATGACAGGAACCCCATCCGTCAATCCAAATGTCATCTCAGTCGCGTCTATTAATAGTCTGACCAAGCATGAGTCGACAGAAGCAAGTCTGACCGTAGAAGCCTTAAAAGGTTCCGTGGACTTTCCTGATGGCAAAATTCCGATGCACTCCTTTGTAGAACGCGATGCCTTTCGGACAACCATCCCTCAAAGCTATCTCCATGTGGAAAAGGGAGGGATCGACCACTACCAAGCTGATAGTATCAATGGGCACTTAGTCCTTACGGAGCGAGGTGGGGAAGTTTCGGATGTGGATAAGGTCAAAGAGCTGAAAAGAGCTGGTGCTACAGGGGTGATCTTCTACCAGACTGAGGAGCAGGGCAATAATCCTGTAGGTTTTGACTTAGAAGGACTGGGGGAACGATTCCCAGTTGGGGTTATTGGCCACGATGCTGGAAGTGTCCTAGCACAACATGCCCAGGACTACCAGCTCCATATTGCCAACAAGTTCAAACGGGTTCCGTACGACGCAGCCAATCAATTATCCGACTTCTCCTCTTGGGGGCTGTCAGCTGATGGCGACCTCAAACCGGATGTCACTCTTCCAGGAGGGATGATCTACTCATCTGTTAATAATGGAGAGTACTATATGGATAGGGGGACCAGTATGGCCTCTCCTCACGCGGCAGGTGCCACTGCACTGGTGAAACAAGCCCTGAAGGAGCGCTTCCCTCATCTCAGTCCAGAACAGTTACAAGTTCTTGTCAAACAGATGACCATGAGTACAGCTATCCCGCATGTGGATGAAGAAACGCATGCCTATTCCTCTGTTCGTCAGCAAGGAGCAGGGGTCATGGATGTCACAGCTGCAGCTCTAGGAGATCTCTATGTAACAGCCAAAGATGCAAAAAGTAGTCTGACACTAGGCAATGTCACAGATACTTTTGAGTTTGACGTGACCATCCACAATCTTTCCAATCAAGAGAAGTCTGTTCGTTATGAAACGACCCTTCAGACAGATCAAGTTCAAGATGGCAAATTCACCCTCCATACTCGTCTATTAGAAACTTTAGACGGTAAGGAAACGGTCACTATCCCAGCCAATGGTCAGCGGACCATCCATGTAAGGGTTGATGCGAGCAAGTACAAGGAAGAGCTCAGCAAGCAAATGCCAAATGGTTATTTCTTAGAAGGTTATGTACTGGTCAAAGATGCCAGCAACCAAAAACATCTGGTCAGCCTCCCTTATGTTGGCTTCCATGGGGAGTACCAAAATCTGCGTGGCATTGAAAAGCCAATCTACGAATACACAGGTAGCGACAAGCCGTTTTACTACTACAAGGACAAGACCGATTATCCAGATGAAAAAGTCCCAGAAACGCCAGAGCGTCATCCAGACAATCACTTTACCTCTTTGATCAGTTATGTCTATGAAAATGGAGAATCCGTAGCCAAAACTCTTGGACAGGATGGAGATCGCTTTGATGGGGACCAACTTTACTTCTCTCCAAACAATGATTCCAGCTTTGATAGCATCAAGGTCAAAGCCGTCATGCTTCGCAATGTTGAAAATGTCCACCTATCAGTTTACAAGAAGGAGGACACAGCTCGTACTAACCCGATTTACGAGGTCGGAAATGAAGTCCACCGTAAGACAGACTGGAGTTACCGGATTGGGAACCGTAGCGAAGAGTTCTATGAAATCTCTTGGGAAGGTTTGGACAAAGATGGCAAGCAACTCCCAGATGGGCAATATCAATTTATCATCACTTATCGTCCGACTGCTTCTGGAGCCAAACAGCAAGAGCTCAATTTCAAAGTTAAGATTGATAACACGGCTCCAAGCATCGAGTCTGGAAGTGCTCAGTACGATCCAGCAACACGGATTTTCCGACCAGGTAAGGTGATCGAAACTGGTAGTGGACTAGCAGGGACTTATCTGTCCTATGTCAAAAATGGGGAAACCGTGGCCTTGGACCCCCAAGAGGACGGTAGCTATCTGCTTCCGGAAGGGGTGGACCTTTCTACTGTTCGCTATACCATTTGGGATAAGGTCTACAATACCACTGAGATGGACATCGAAGGAAAGAAAGTAGAGGCAACGACTCCGACGAATGAAATAAGTTCAGATGAACAACCAAGTGAGACAGAATCTGAAAAACCAAGGGCTGAAAAGGGCACCTTGGAGGTGGTCTTCACGGATAGCAGCGGAGAAGTCATTTCGTATTATCCATCCGTCGTTCGTTACCAAGTAGTGGATGACCAAGCTCGTGTAGTAGAAGGAGAGTTCAATGCGTCCTACAATGCTGGCACCTTCCCAGACTTACCTTTTGGCACTTATACAGTGAAAATCACCTTGTCTGATTACCATTATGATTGGGGAACAGAGCTAGTGAAGAAGGTGACGGTTTCAGCCGAAAATCCACATCCAAAAGTGACCTTTGCCTTCCATTATTTAGATGAAAACAAACTCACTATTGGATTTGATCAGCCGGTTCCGACAGGAACAGTCGTAAAAGTGGTGGGGAATGATGGTATCAGTCGCCTTCTCCCACAAAGTATCTATGATTTGAAACGCTTTGAGACCATGTTGATGAACGACTCCTATCGTGTTCATGTGGATCTCCCAGCGGGGTATCGTGCATCGGAAAATGATTTCCTTTATGAAGTGAGCAATCAAATCAATTTCCACCTTCTTTCTTTGGTCAAAGACGTTATCAAGCCAAACCCAGAGGTGCATAGTGGGGCGATTGTGGAACCATGGATTCAACCAGAAAATCCGACACTAGAGTTACCGGAAACTCCAGTGACCCCAGACCAACCAACTACACCTGAAACGAAAGAAGTTGCAACAAACAAACCAGTCGCTGTTGGCTATCACACTGGTGGCCAAGCAGAAGTAGCTGCTTCAACGCCAACAAGCAACCTTCCAAAAACAGGACAAGATGAATTGGTTTCAACAGTCCTTAGCCTCTTTGGCATGACCTCACTAGCTTTGGCAGGATTTGTAGCTAGCAAAAAAACGAGAAGGCTAACTGGGGATAGCAAGTAAACAAACTGTTTTTGCATAAAAATTAAATGATTCTGCAATAGATATCATTTACTCCTTACAGGGACTTTCCGCTGTGAGAAAAGTGCTTGAAACAATATTGTTTCAAGCACTCGGGAGTTTTGAAACCTTAGGTTCAAAACTAAGTCATGGAACTTTGAAGAAGTTCGCTGACGTCCGTTCTCACCTAAGGAAAGTTTCTCAGAAGACTTTGACTTCAAACTAAAACGTCCGTTCTATAAAGAAACGGACGTTTTTGATCTTAGGCTGTTTTCTCCACCCAGACACTGCGGACAAAGAAGATGCTGATGAGGGCAAGGGCTAGGAAGATCCCTGCAACATAATAGTAGGGTTGATCGAGAGTTGTTGAACGACCAGAGAGGTTAACAATACCTCGGTAGAGGGCTCCAGCAGTTGCCGTGGCAACAGCTGAGTTCCAAAGATTAAGAGTGATTCGAGAGAGGCCTTTTACCACTAGTTGCAGAGCCACTAGCAAGGCGCCACCAATCAAAGGAATCAAGAAGAGGTAGTGCATGAAGGCAGAGGTTTCGCCAAAACTAAAGTGTTCGTAGATGCGACTTCCGACGAAGAAGAAAGCTGAAATCAGAGTGTACCAGAGGATGGTCTTTTTCAACCGTTGTTTGATAGGATTAGTAACCGATGTAGACAATGTCACTCACCGCCCTTTCTGAGATAGTACCATTTGTTGTTGGTTTGTTAATAACTTGGCCATTGAAGTAAAGTGTAGAAGATCCACCCCCGTCTAGGTTATAGGCTGTTTTAACGCCATAAGACTTCATCACTTCTGCTAATTGGTAGAGAGACAGGCCTTGGCTCTCTGAAGTCCGGCCGTTCGAGACGACAATGATGTAGTGGTTTTCGTCGATGATTCCGATAGCCGTCCGTGGGTTAGAAGACATGGATTGTCCCACCTCTGAATTGGTATCGACAGTTATTTCCCCATTTTCCACCAAGGAAGGTCCGAAGGCAAGGAGATTAACAACCCCGTCTTTGACCAACTGATCCGCAGAGATTTCATCTTCGTAGATAACCTTGAAGGAACCATCTTTATAAATCGCCAGGTCGCCATTGCTAGAGTCTTCGCGAACCGTATCACGGTAGACCACTCCGTTTCGGATGACATAGCCGGTGCTGTTAGCTCCGTAGTAGTCTCCATTGACGGCTAGAATGGCATTATTCTCAGCTGCAGTGACGGAAGTTTTAGCTGTCACGTTTGTTCCATAGGTATTTTGGGCTAGAGCCGTCTTGAGATAGTCTGAGGAGCTAAGCGTAATATCTGCAATGTAAACCTGAGTGTTTTCAACTGTTTTTTCTGTCAGGCTTACCTGGATATTGTCATCGGAGTAACTGGTATCTGTAGTAGTAGCAGTTGCGGAAGCTTGTTCAGCCGCCTTGGTATCAGTGGTCGTAGCTTTGACTGTTTGGATAGCATCGGATAAGACAAAGGTCTTGAGCATAGAATAGCTGAAGGAACTTGTTAGCAGGATGCCGAAACAAGCAGCATAGGTATATGATTTTTTAAAGAATTTCATGGTGGGTAGCAGTCCTTTCCTTGAAAATGATTTTTTTCTGAATCAACCACGAGACGACGAAGAGCAAGAGTCCGACGATCACTTTGCTGAGGAGTAAATGGAGACCAAAGCTTGTATAGAAGAGTCGAATCAAGAGGGTATCGAGAATAAAGAGTCCAATCGCAAGTCCCAAGTAACCACTTCCGGTTCGAGCCACGCTGTCTTTGTTCTTAAAGACTAGACGTTTGTTGGTCGAGTAGTTAAAGATGGAGCTGGCAACACGAGCGATCCCGTTTGCAAGGAGGATGCGAAGACTAATCGGGACAGCCATCATCACGAAAAGGAAGAAGGCGTAGACTAGATAGTCAACGATAAAGCTACTCAGGGAAGAGAGGGCAAACTTGAACATGTCCTTGTAGATCATGAGACCGTCTCGAATAGGACGGAAGTGGGATCCTTCATTGTCATTGATATAAACTGTTTCAATCGGAACTTCCCAGATGGGGAAGGCCTTACTAGCTGCGAGGAGCACATTCATTTCGTACTCATACCGTTGTCCCTCGATATCTAACATAAAGGGGATCATGTTGGTTGTAAAGGCTCGAAGGCCAGTCTGCGTATCTGTCACAGCGACCCCTGTTTGTTGCTTGAACAAGAAGCGGGTCAATTTATTTCCAAAAGCAGAACGCAAAGGAACCTTGCCTGAAAAGGCGCGTGCCCCTAGAACCAATTGGTTCGGATTTTCTTGTGATTGATTGGCTACGCGGAAGATATCCCAAACCTTATGTTGACCATCAGCATCGGCAGTGATGACTGTTCCGTATTGCCCTTGCTCTTGAATGTAAGTGTAGGCTGTTTTGAGAGCCCCTCCTTTTCCAAGGTTGGTTTCGTGGTGAAGGACTGTAGCTAGCCCGTCTAATTTTTCAAAAATCGCTTGGCAGTCATCAGAACTACCATCGTCCACAACGATAATGGAGAAGTCACATTTTTCTCTCAGTTTTTTTACCAGTTTGAGAAGTTTTTGATCGGGTTGATAAGCGGGGATGACTAAATAATTCATAACCGTTCCTCGTTTCTTGTTTGGGATGAAGGTAGTATAACGGCCCTTTCTTAAAGCTAACTGATATCAGTTTTCTTTAAGGAAAGGGAGAGATTTCCTTGTTGTAAAAAAGGAGAGAAAATAATAGAAGAAAAATAAATCTTTTCGAAAAGAATCAAGAGAAGGTATTTTCACTTGCCTTCTATCCCAAAGTCTGGTATAATAGTTTCTTGTGAGCAAACCTCACTTACCCCTTGCAAAGACTTGGGGTCATTAGACCAAAAGGAGGAACATATCAATGGCTAAATACGAAATTCTTTATATTATTCGTCCAAACATTGAAGAAGAAGCTAAAAACGCTTTGGTAGCACGCTTTGACTCTATCTTGACTGACAACGGTGCAACTGTTGTTGAATCAAAAGATTGGGAAAAACGTCGTCTTGCATACGAAATCCAAGATTTCCGTGAAGGACTTTACCACATCGTAAACGTTGAAGCGAACGACGATGCAGCTCTTAACGAGTTCGACCGTCTTTCAAAAATCAACGGTGACATTCTTCGTCACATGATCGTAAAAGTTGACGCGTAAGCCCTAACGAATAAAGAAGGTGACTAATGATTAACAATGTTGTACTTGTAGGTCGTATGACTCGAGATGCTGAACTTCGTTATACCCCTCAAAATCAGGCTGTTGCGACATTCTCACTCGCGGTTAACCGTAATTTTAAAAACCAAAATGGTGAACGAGATGCGGACTTTATCAACTGTGTGATTTGGCGTCAACAAGCTGAAAATTTAGCAAATTGGGCTAAAAAGGGTGCCTTAGTTGGGATTACAGGTCGTATCCAGACTCGTAATTATGAGAATCAGCAAGGTCAACGTGTTTATGTCACTGAAGTCGTAGCGGACAGCTTCCAATTGTTGGAAAGCCGCGCGAATCGTGAAGGACAAGCAGGTGGTGGTTATGCTTCAGCTGGAGGATTTGCAGGAAATGCAGCTCCAAGCTTTGGAGGATCTGAACCATCAAACGCAACACCAAACTTTGGACGTGATGACAATCCATTCGGAGCTAATCCAATGGACATCTCGGATGACGATCTACCATTCTAAGAATGGGTTTAACGAATTAAAACTATAAAGGAGAAATAAACATGGCTCAACAACGTCGTGGCGGATTCAAACGCCGTAAAAAAGTTGATTACATCGCAGCAAACAAAATTGAATATGTTGATTACAAAGATACTGAGCTTCTTAGCCGTTTCGTTTCAGAACGTGGGAAAATCCTTCCTCGTCGTGTAACAGGAACTTCAGCTAAAAACCAACGTAAAGTAACAACAGCTATCAAACGCGCTCGCGTAATGGCTTTGATGCCTTTCGTAAACGAAGATTAAAGAAAAGACCCTTACGGGTCTTTTTTTCACGAGCCTGGAAATTGGATAGCGAGTTGAGGTCCAGTGGACCTCTTTTTCATGAGCTTGAAAACAAGAGAGCGAATAAGACCCTTACGGGTCTTTTTTTCAGGTCCAGTGGACCTCTTTTCCATGAGCTCGGAAACAAGAGAGCGAATTAAGACCCTTTTGGATCTTTTTTTGCGAGCATAGAAATGTGATAGTGAGTTAGGTCCGTGTGAAACTCTTTGTCCTTTCCCAAGCTCTAATTATGCTATAATGAGGGGGAGAAAGGTATCAAGGAGCGCAACATGAAGGAATGCACAATCATCAGAAGAATGATGGAGTATGATATTGAAGGGATCTCTCAAGCCTTTATCCATCAAGGGTGGCCGGGTAGAGAGGATATCTTGACTAGCTATTTTCAGGAGCAGGAGAATAGAGAGAGGGACGTATTAGTAGCTGAGTCGGATGGATTTGTGGCAGGCTATATCACTATATTGCCTGCTGCCAAACACGGCCCTTTCGTGGGAGTCTATCCTGAACTATCTGATTTTAATGTTTTTGAACCATTTAGAAATCGAGGGATTGGGAATCAACTCTTAGAGGAGGCAGAAAAAAGAGTCTGGCTACTATCAGAGATTGTTACTTTAGGGGTTGGTTTACACTCGGGTTATGGCCCAGCTCAAAGACTGTATGTCAAACGAGGCTATATCCCAGATGGATCTGGAGTTTGGTTTAGGGATCAGCCCTTGGCCCCTTACAGTTCTTGTGAAAACAATGATGACTTAGTCCTCTATTTTTCAAAAAGATTGAACAGGGAGATACAGTAAAAACAAAAACGGATGAAAACTTCATCCGTTTCTTTTTAGCGTCGTTGAGGTGCTGTATTGGCGCTCTTGATATTGTATTTTTTCTTCAAATAGTAGCGGAGGAGAAGAGCACTACCACCGAGTAAGAGCATGAACCAGTTTGGTACACGCGGGTTGAGGAATTGTGGAAGCAAAGCAGTGACCATGAGAATCACAACCCAAAGGATCATCGCCAACATTAGGATAGGAAGTGACTTGGTTAAAGCAGGCCGTTTCATTCCACGTTTAGAAACTTCGTAGTATTGGTAGAAGTAGTAATACATCAAATAGAGCACAGCCCCACCAGCCAAGCTACCAAGAGTCAATGTGAGGAGTCCATAAGTGGTTCCCTGAGGAGCAAATAAGTTCATGAAGGCTGAAATGGCAGCAAAGAGACCAAAGACAAGAAGGAAAGAATCTGTGATCATGAGATGAGGAGCATCATTCTCTTTTGGATGCTCTTTTTCGTAGCGTTCCTGATCGCTAAAAGCATTGGCCCAAACAGTTGGCGCTCCAAAGAGAGTTCGCGCTGTTACTCCTTTTGGTTGGTTTTCAAAGATAGCTGGAAGAATTTCTTCAATCAGGCTAGTAGCCTCTTCTTCTGTTTTGCCGTTTTCAATCAATTGGTGTTTAGCGATGCGAACGAATTCTTGATTCTTTTTACTTAATTGGGTCAAATCAAATTGAGACATAAATACTCCTTTGTGTTATTAGTAGATGTTAGAACCATTTTTTATGGATAAGGTAGACAACGAGCGATCCGGTCATGGCAAAGGCAATAAAGATAATGAGCCAGAAAGCATTAGGTTCTCCGTTGAGGGGGAGATCATTGTTTTTAAAGTTCATCCCATAGGCCGAGAAGATCATGGTTGGGATGGACATGACGATGGTCACCATGGCCAAGGTTTTCATGATATTGTTCTGGTTGTTGGAGATGATCGATGCGAAGGTATCGGTCATAGAATGGAGAATGTTTCCATAAATATCCGCCATCTCAATGGCCTGTTGGGTCTCGATCAAGGTATCTTCCAACAAGTCCTCGTCTTCCAGGTATTTCTTGATGTTACTAGTGGCACTGGTCAATTTCTTGATCACACGCTCATTGGTTTTTAGAGAGGCCTTGAAGTAGACGATGGTTTTTTCCAGCTCCATCAGTTCAATCAGCTCTTCATTACGCGTTGATTTGTGCAATTGACTTTCAATCTGTTCACTCTTACGATCCAGGGTACGAAGTGCGGACAAATACAGTTCAGCATTGCGATAAAGGATCTGGAAGATGAAGCGGGATCGCATGAAGGTATAGAAATTCCGCAAGCGACGATTGATAAAGGTGTCTAGGAGAGGCAACTCTTCCAAGCAAGTGGTGATGATAGCCTCTTCTGTTAGGATGATCCCCAAAGGGATGGTGACATAGTAGGTCTGATTGTTCCGCTCTTCCTTGATGGGAACGTCTACGATGATCAAGGTATATTCATCTTCGATAGTCATACGGGACATTTCTTCCGCATCGAGCGGTGCCCGTAAGTCGGCAATATCGATGTTAAAAGCAGAGGCGATTTCCATCGATTCACTTTGGGAAGGATTGACAAGGTTGATCCAGCTACCGGGTTCCAGTGTCTCTATTTCTTTAAATTCAGTCGTTGTCGATAAAAAGACCTGTTTCATGGTGCCTCCCCTTGTTTTTTTACACCTTAACATTATAACAGAAAAAGCACGCTTTTGGATAAAAGAATGCTGAAAAATTTGATATAATGAAGGATAAATAAATTGATGAAAAGTGGAAGAAATGCTCGATAAAATTGTCATTCATGGAGCGCGTGCTCATAATTTAAAAAATATTGATGTTGAAATCCCTCGAGATAAGCTGGTCGTGGTCACTGGTCTATCAGGTTCTGGGAAATCGAGCTTAGCCTTTGACACTCTCTATGCGGAAGGACAAAGACGTTATGTAGAGAGCCTGTCAGCCTATGCTCGCCAGTTTTTAGGAAATATGGAAAAACCCGATGTGGACTCGATTGACGGCTTAAGTCCAGCCATTTCCATTGACCAAAAAACAACCAGCAAAAATCCGCGGTCAACGGTTGGAACGACTACAGAAATCAACGATTACTTACGTCTTCTATATGCTCGTGTGGGGACTCCATACTGTATCAATGGCCATGGGGCGATTACCGCTTCTTCGGTCGAGCAAATTGTAGACCAAGTTTTGGAACTTCCGGAGCGCCAACGCCTGCAAATTCTAGCACCGATCGTTCGTAAGAAAAAAGGCCAGCATAAGAACATCATCGAAAAGGTGCAAAAAGACGGCTATGTCCGGGTGCGGGTGGATGGCGATATTTTTGATGTGACAGAGGTTCCAGAATTATCCAAAAGCCAGAAGCACACAATTGAGGTTGTTGTAGACCGGATTGTCATCAAAGATGGCATTCGTTCTCGTCTCTTTGATTCGGTCGAAGCGGCCCTTCGGATCGCAGATGGCTACGTGGTCATCGATACCATGGACGAAAATGAACTGCTCTTTTCAGAGCATTATGCTTGCCCGGTTTGTGGCTTTACCGTCCCTGAGTTGGAACCTCGTCTCTTTTCATTTAATGCTCCCTTTGGCTCTTGTCCAGATTGTGATGGGCTGGGGATCAAGCTAGAGGTGGACTTGGATTTGGTTGTTCCAGATGCTAGCAAGACTCTCCGTGAAGGAGCACTAGCACCATGGAATCCGATTTCTTCTAACTACTATCCTCAGATGTTGGAGCAGGCCATGATCCAGTTTGGGATTGATATGGACAAGCCCTTTGAAGACTTGTCTCCAGAAGAGCGGCACTTGGTTTTCTATGGTTCTGAGGGCAAGGAATTCCATTTCCATTATGAGAATGAATTTGGTGGGGTTCGCGATATTGACATTCCTTTTGAAGGGGTCGTTACCAATATTAATCGCCGTTACCACGAAACCTCTAGCGACTTTACCCGCAATCAGATGTTGTCCTACATGAATGAATTGACTTGTGCTACCTGCCATGGCTATCGTTTGAATGACCAGGCCTTGTCTGTCCGAGTAGGAGGAGAGAAGGGGCTACATATCGGGCAAATCTCTGACTTGTCCATTGAGGACCATCTTAAGGTGGTAGCTGATCTCAAATTAAGCAAGAATGAGGAGACCATTGCGCGACCGATTCTCAAAGAAGTCAAGGATCGTTTGACCTTCTTGAACAATGTTGGCTTGAGCTATCTGACCCTGTCTCGCTCGGCCGGGACTCTATCAGGGGGAGAGAGTCAGCGGATTCGCTTGGCTACTCAGATTGGCTCTAACCTCTCAGGTGTTCTCTATATTCTGGATGAGCCTTCGATTGGCCTTCACCAAAGGGACAATGATCGTTTGATTGCCAGTCTCAAGAAGATGCGTGATTTGGGCAATACCTTGATCGTTGTCGAACACGATGAGGATACAATGAGAGAGGCTGATTACCTGATCGACGTCGGTCCAGGAGCCGGTGTCTTTGGAGGCGAGATTGTTGCAGCTGGAACACCTAAGCAGGTAGCTCGCAATAGCAAATCCATCACTGGTCAGTATCTTTCTGGCAAACGGGCTATCCCCGTACCAACGGAACGACGGGTTGGCAACGGACGCTTTATCGAACTGACAGGGGCCGCTGAAAACAACTTAAAAGAGGTGACAGCACGCTTCCCTCTGGGCAAGTTCATTGCTGTAACAGGTGTTTCTGGCTCAGGCAAGTCCACCTTGGTCAACAGTATTTTGAAAAAAACACTGGCTCAAAAATTGAATCGCAATTCAGAGAAACCAGGGAAATACAAGACTATTTCAGGAGTTGAGCACATTGATCGACTGATCGATATTGATCAAAGCCCGATTGGCCGCACTCCACGCTCCAATCCGGCTACCTATACAGGTGTATTTGACGACATTCGCGATCTCTTTGCCCAAACCAATGAAGCCAAGATTAGAGGCTACAAAAAAGGCCGCTTTAGTTTCAACGTCAAAGGTGGCCGGTGTGAGGCTTGTTCGGGAGATGGGATTATCAAGATTGAGATGCATTTCCTACCGGATGTTTATGTACCGTGTGAAGTCTGCCATGGGCGACGCTACAACAGTGAAACCCTAGAAGTTCACTATAAAGATAAGAATATCTCCCAGATTTTGGACATGACCGTTAATGATGCGGTGGATTTCTTTAAACATATTCCAAAGATTAATCGCAAGTTGCAGACCATCAAGGATGTCGGCTTGGGCTATGTGACTTTGGGACAGCCGGCAACGACACTTTCTGGAGGAGAAGCCCAGCGGATGAAGTTGGCTTCAGAGCTTCATAAGCGCTCAACTGGCAAGTCCTTCTATATCTTGGATGAGCCGACAACAGGTCTTCATACAGAGGACATTTCTCGCTTGCTCAAGGTCTTGGAACGCTTTGTAGATGATGGCAATACCGTTTTGGTCATTGAGCACAACTTGGATGTCATTAAGACAGCGGATCATATCATTGATTTGGGACCAGAAGGTGGTGTTGGTGGTGGTACCATTATTGCGACAGGAACACCAGAAGAAGTAGCCAGCAACCCAGCTAGCTTTACAGGACAGTATTTGAAAGGGAAATTACAATGAACCAACGAATTACAAATCTACGAACTAAAATGAAGGCACAGGATCTAAAAGCTGTCCTCATTAACAACTTGAAAAATGTCTACTATTTGACAGGTTTCTGGGGATCAAATGGGACTGTTTTGGTGACAGAAGAGCGCGTGGTCCTCTTCACTGATTCACGCTACACCATTCATGCCCATGCGACTTGTTTCCCCTTTGTTGAGATTGTTGAAACCCGCAATGAATTGGAAGAAGCGGCAAAAATTGTCAAAGACGCAGCGATCCAAGAACTTGGCTTTGAGGATGAAATCACAGTTGCCTACCATACCCGTCTAGCAACCGCTTTCTCAGGAGTCGCTCTAAGAGTCTTGTCTGATTTTGTAATGGAGTTTCGTTTGATTAAAGATGAGACAGAAGTAGCAACCATCCGCAAGGCCTGCAGTATTTCAGATCAAGCCTTCCTAGATGTGCTGGAATTTATCAAGGTTGGCCAAACAACAGAATTAGAAGCGGCGACCTTCCTTGATTTCAGAATGCGGGAATTGGGGGCTTCAGGTGTATCCTTTGATATCATCTCCGCTGCGGGAGAACGCTCTGCTATGCCTCATGCGACTCCAAGTGATCGCATCATCTCTGCTGGGGATGCCTTGACCTTGGACTTTGGCTGTCTTTACAACCATTACGTCAGTGATATGACCCGGACCATTTATGCAGGTCATGTCAGCGACAAGGAAAGAGAAATTTACGAAACGGTCTTGAAAGCCAACCAAGCTCTCATTGCTGAAGCCAAGGATGGACTCGGTTTCCGTGATTTTGATAAAATTCCTCGAGATATTATTGAGGCTGCAGGATACGGTCAGTACTTTACTCATGGAATTGGCCACGGAATTGGCTTGGACATCCATGAAGAGCCTTATTTCAGTCAAACTTCCAAAGAAGTTATCAAGGCCGGCATGGTCTTGACAGATGAGCCAGGGATCTACATTGAAGGCCTATCTGGTGTCCGGATTGAAGATGATCTCCTGATTACGGAAACCGGTTGTGAAATCTTGACCTTGGCACCGAAAGAATTGATTGTGATCTAAGGAAATTTGCAGAGACAGATTTGAGAAATCTGAGTATTTGTGATAGAATAAAGAGTAATATAATTTTAAAAAGAGGTATGAAAACATGATTGAAGCAAGTAAGTTGAAAGCTGGTATGACCTTTGAAACAGCTGATGGAAAATTGATCCGCGTTTTGGAAGCTAGCCACCACAAACCAGGTAAAGGAAACACCATCATGCGTATGAAATTGCGTGATGTACGTACTGGTTCAACTTTTGATACAAGCTACCGTCCAGAAGAAAAATTTGAGCAAGCTATTATTGAAACTGTACCAGCTCAATACTTGTATAAAATGGATGACACAGCTTACTTCATGAATACTGAAACATACGACCAATATGAAATTCCTGTTGTCAATGTTGAGAACGAATTGCTTTACATCCTTGAAAACTCAGAAGTGAAAATTCAATTCTACGGAAGCGAAGTGATTGGGGTGACGGTTCCTACAACTGTTGAATTGACAGTTGCTGAAACTCAACCATCTATTAAAGGTGCTACAGTGACAGGTTCTGGTAAACCAGCTACAATGGAAACAGGTCTTGTGGTAAACGTTCCAGACTTCATCGAAGCAGGACAAAAATTGATTATCAATACAGCTGAAGGAACTTACGTTTCTCGTGCCTAATCAGCTCTAAAATAGGTCTGATAGAAAGGAACTTCTATGGCAACTGAACAATACGGTGAAATCGTCATTGCACCTCGTGTGCTAGAAAAAATTATTGCGATTGCGACTGCAAAAGTAGATGGTGTTCATTCTCTTGAAAACAAGAGTGTATCGGATAGCCTTTCAAAACGTGCTCTTGGACGTGGGGTTTACCTTCGTACACAAGAAGATGGTCAAATCTCTGTTGATATTTACCTTTATCTAGAGTATGGTGTAGCAGTCCCTAAAGTAGCGGTTGCGATCCAAAAAGCAGTAAAAACAGCTGTCTACAATATGGCAGATGTCACCTTGGATGATGTCAATATCCATGTGGTTGGAATCGTGACTGAAAAAGCAGCGAAACCTGATTTGAAAGATTTGTTTAATGAGGATTTCCTCAATGACTGATATTTTATTTGAATCACGTCGTGATCTACGGGAGCGTGCCTTTCAAGCTCTAATGAGTTTAGAGTATGAAGGGGATGTTGTAGAAGCGTGTCAATTTGCTTTTACTCATGACAAAGAGGAAACTGACCAGGAAGTGGAAATTCCAGCTTTTCTACTCAATTTGGTATCTGGTGTTCGTCAATCAAAGGATGAATTGGATCAACAGATTGCCCAACACTTGAAAACTGGATGGACCGTCGAACGCTTGACTCTAGTGGAGAAAAACATTCTTCGTTTGGGTGTATTTGAAATTACTTCCTTTGATACCCCTCAATTGGTTGCAGTGAATGAAGCGATTGAATTAGCTAAAACATTTTCAGATGAAAAATCTGCTCGGTTTGTGAATGGTGTCTTAAGCCAATTTGTGACAGAAGCAGAATAAGATAGAAAAGAAACCACCTTCACGGGTGGTTTCTTTTTAAGTATAGAGCTTCGCTTGATTATTAAAAGGAAAAAGGTTGGTACAAAAGTCCGGCCTCTCAATTGACTTTGGATTGTCGAACAAGACGCAGTGGTTGAGTGGGCTCTACTACGCTGCTTTTATCAGCTTTTACAGCCCTACTCAACTGTGCGGAGGTGGGACGACGAAATCGAATTCTAACGAATTACCGATTTCTGTCCCACTCTCTTTTAAACACTTTTGCCGGGTAAAACACTAACAGGGAGAAAATAGCCTGTTGTTTTTACATCTTTTCCTTCGATTTTTTGAAGAAGAAGGTCGACCGTCAGGCGAGCAATCTCTTGTAAGGGTTGCTTGATGGTGGTGAGACGGGGGAAATAATTTTCGATAAAGTAGGTCCCGTCATAGCCAATGATCTTCAGGTCTTCTGGAATGGCAATCCCGAGTTCGTCAGCGATTTTCATCACCAAAATAGCCGTTAGATCGTCAGATGCAAAGATGGCATCCGGTTTTTGCTGGGTCAAGATGGACTTGATTTCCATTTCTTTGCGAATGGGTGAATAATCACTGGAAACATTGATAATTTGTGCTTCTGGTAGGACAGAAGCAAAGCCAGCATGGCGAAGACCGGTTGGGGAATTAGAATTGTCATTCCCTGTAATCATGATAATCTTTTGTGCCCCTGTCTTGGAAAGGGTTTCCGCAGCGAGAACTCCACCAGCGTAGTTATCTGACGAGACGACAGGGATCTCAGGTGATAGGTTCCGGTCAAAGGCGATGATAGGAGCTGCGACCCGGTTGTAATCTTCAATCCCTAGATTATGACTACCAGAAATAATCCCATCTACTTGATTGGCTTCTAGCATTTCGATGTATTCACGTTCTTTTTCCGAATCGTGCTCGCTATTACAAATAATGGTTTTGTATCCATGTTTGAACAGTTCTTCTTCCAGTTTATCGATTAATTCTGCATAGAAGATATGGCTGATTTTTGGGAAGATTAAGCCGATTAACTTGGCTGATTTTCCTTGTAGGCTCCGAGCGATCGTATTGGGCTTGTAGCCCAATTCCCTCATGGCCTCTTTAACTTTTGAGACAGTTTTTTCAGATAAATAGCCCTTTTTGTTAATGACTCGTGAAACTGTCGTTGGGCTGACGCCAGCTAATTTGGCGACATCAGTGAGCTTTGCGACCATAGTCTAGTTCGTAGTATGTTCCAGTGGGTGTTCCGGATTTGATCAGGATACCAGTTTGATCATCATGCGGGAAGACGCGACCAGAGAATACCTTTTCTCCTTTGTTGATAAAGATTTCAAAAATCGAGTTATCGATGAAAATTGTAGCAGTTGTCGCTTGATTTTCGATTGGGCAAGTACGAGTAGTTCCAAACTCTTGGGCATACTGTTCGCCAGCTTGGCTACGGTCGACAATGACTTGACCATTTGCAATATCAAAAGTAATAGAAAGTCCTTTGCCTTCTTTATCGGCTAGGAGAACAATCTCACTTTTGCTATTGGCTTCAAAGGCTAATTCTAACTCGTAGCAATTATTGGTTGTTTCCTTGTTTGTAAACTCGGAAGAAGTGGAGCGGAGCTCTTTTACAGCTTCGACCGGATATTGATAAAGTTTACCATCCTGAATGGTTAGCTCTTTGACCAAAGAGAAGGCTCCTTGGTGATCATAGCGATCGGATGGGTAAGCGACATCTGGTAGACCTAACCAGCTAACCGTTAAGGCTCTTCCATCAGGAGTGTTGAAGCCTTGAGTTGCATAGGCTTCGAAGCCGTAGTCCAAGTTGCGCAATTCAGATACGTCAACGAGACGAGCTTGTTCAGGATCAAAAGAAGCCCCAATCTTATACATATTTGGATAGATATTGTCGTAGTTGAGGACTGCTTTGTCCAAACCTTGAGGGCAATAAAGAAGGACAGGTTGCTCGCCGACGAAGACCAAGTTAGGACACTCCATCATATAAGCTGTACGATCATTGTTGAAATCAAGATCGCCTACTTCAACCCAGTTGGTATAATCGTTATTCACCGCTTTGTAAAGGCGAACGAACCCTTTTTTCTCAAGGTCTTGACCACCGACGATGGCATAGTATTGATCTTTGAATTTAAAAATTTGTGGGTCGCGGAAATGATCGGTAGCATCCTCTGGTTGATCAATGAGGATTTGGTCGATTTTTTCGAGGTTTCCATCCTGGTCTAAGAGAGCTCCGATTTGGTAGGGATGACGGATCCAGTTCTCGTCTCGTACATTTCCTGTATAGAATAAGAAAAGTTTGTCATCGAATTGCATAGCCGAACCAGAATAGGCTCCGTGGCTATCCAAAGGTGTGTCTGGTAAGACTTTAAGACCAGTTTCTTTAAAATGAACTAAATCATCACTTTCCAGTTGTACCCAAGACTTCAATCCGTGAGCGGCTCCAAAGGGAAAGTTCTGGTAAAAGAGAATCCATTTACCATTAAAATAGGAGAAACCATTCGGGTCATTTAAAAGGCCAGTTTTGGGTTCGACATGGTAATGAGTATGCCAAGGAGAATTAGCCATGTTTTCTTTAATTTGTTTCTTTTCTTCTTCGGTCCAGTCTTCATACCGTTTGTACCGAAGTTCTGTTGTCCATTCCATTTGACTCCTCCAAAATTTTTCTTACTTCCATAGTACCGATTTCTATAAAAAAAAGCAAGACTTTGACCAAAGAATTGAGAAAAAATGTCAAACGTTTATCATAAAATATCGGACCGAAAGCTAGATGTGGTTTATGAAAACAAATGAAAAAA
>NZ_CAJPOU010000013.1 GCF_905372335.1 Streptococcus sp. A12 | reverse complement strand
AAAAAGAATATCTCGAATACAATCGGGATTTAGTCTCATAACTATCACCTCGTTTTATTTTTATTATACCAAATTTAGGAAGGAATACTATGAACGAACTTATTAATGTAACCTAGAATGATAGTTAGGAGTCAGCGGTGTCGGGTAGACAACTGAAAGGAGCTTGAAGTGAAAACCCAATATGCCGATAGGTTCGATCAAATGATTGACTAAGATTATACAGATAATCAAAATTTTTTGCTTCTCAAAAATGAGTAGCAAAAAGATCGAGGGGGGATAATATTGTCTAGAAATATCCACATCAAATCGATTTGAAAGTTGTTTGAAGCTTTGCCTTTTCTTTCTGAGTTCATAAATTTTATGCTTATTATTGTACGTTAATTTAACAATAAAAACACTCCGAAAAGTTAAATTATTCTGTCTAACTTTTGAGGTGCAGTTGACATCAGGGAGTTTTTTTGATCTCTCTCGATTGATCCCCAATCTTTTTTCATCTTCTAGATTATGGTATAATGGAGTGATATTGTTAGAAGGAAGAAGACATGAATATTCAACAATTACGCTATGTTGTCGCGATTGCCAATAGTGGTACTTTTCGTGAAGCAGCCGAAAAAATGTACGTCAGCCAGCCGAGTCTGTCCATCTCTGTGAGAGACTTGGAGAAGGAACTGGGCTTTAAGATTTTCCGTCGGACTAGTTCAGGGACTTTCTTGACCCGCCGCGGGATGGAATTTTATGAGAAGGCCCAAGAATTGGTCAAGGGATTTGATATTTTTCAAAACCAGTATGCCAATCCTGAGGAAGAAAAGAAGGAATTCTCAATCTCGAGTCAGCACTATGATTTCCTTCCCCCTTTGATTACTCAATTCTCAGTTCTTTATCCGGAGAACAAAGACTTCCGGATCTTTGAGTCGACCACGGTTCAAATTCTGGATGAAGTGGCTCAGGGTCATAGTGAATTGGGGATTATCTACCTCAATAAGCAAAATACCAAAGGGATTATGCAACGGGTGGATAAACTGGGCTTGGAAGTCGTTGACCTGATTCCTTTCCAAACCCATATCTATTTGCGCAAGGGCCATCCATTAGCTAAGAAAGAATTCTTAGTGATGGAGGACTTGGCACACCTACCGACTGTTCGCTTTACCCAGGAAAAGGATGAGTATCTCTACTATTCGGAGAACTTTGTCGATACGAGTAGCAGTTCCCAGCTCTTCAATGTGACGGACCGCGCAACCCTGAATGGAATCTTAGAGCGGACCGATGCCTATGCGACCGGGTCTGGCTTCTTGGATAGCCAGTCGGTGAATGGCATTACCGTTATCCCCTTGATCGATGATCTCAATAATAAAATGGTCTATGTCAAGCGGGAAGAGGTGGATCTCTCACCAGTGGCTGAGAAGTTTGTCCAAGTCATGGAAGCCTACTTTGATGAGAAGAGGTAGGTAATGAAGAGAAAAGTAAGTATTTTTATTAGTATCCTCCTTTTGATTCTCCTAGATCAAGCGGTGAAGGGGTATGTCGTCAAGGAGATCCCGCTAGGAGGTATGCGTCACTTCATTCCCAAAGTGGTCAGTCTGACCTACCTCAAGAACTCTGGAGCGGCCTTCTCCATGCTAGAAAACCAACAGTGGTTCTTTACCATCATTACTTTGATTGCGATGGGGGCAGCCTTTGTCTATCTCTATCGCCATATCAAAGGCTCCATTTGGCTCTTGTTGGGATTGACCTTGATTATTTCAGGGGGGATCGGCAACTTTATTGACCGGCTACGTCAGGGCTTTGTCGTCGATATGTTCCACTTGGATTTTATGAATTTTGCCATCTTCAATGTAGCGGATATCTATTTAACCATCGGGGTGGGACTGCTACTGATTTATCTATTGAGAGAGGAGAGCCATGGAAGTTAGAGTAGAAGTCGCTGGAGCGCGACTGGATAAGGCCGTCTCAGAGTTGACTGAACTCTCACGTGGCTTGGCTAATGAGCAGATCAAGGAAGGAAAAATCCTCGTCAACGGTCAAGTCAAAAAGGCCAAATATACCGTAAAAGAAGGGGATGTTATCAGCTACGAAGTCCCTCAAGTGGAAGAAGTGACTTATGAGGCAGAAGATATCCCCTTAGAGATTGTCTATCAAGACGCGGATGTCGCAGTGGTCAATAAACCCCAGGGCATGGTGGTCCATCCTAGTGCCGGGCATACTAGTGGGACCCTGGTCAATGCCCTCATGTATCACATCAAGGACTTGTCAGGGATCAATGGGGAGCTTCGTCCGGGGATCGTCCATCGGATTGACAAGGACACCTCTGGCCTTCTCATGGTGGCTAAGAATGATGCGGCTCATGTAGCCTTGGCAGATGAGCTCAAGGCTAAGAAGTCCCTGCGCAAGTATTGGGCCATTGTCCACGGTAATCTCCCTAATGATCGGGGTGTCATTGAGGCGCCGATTGGACGGAGTGACAAGGACCGCAAGAAGCAGGCTGTGACAGCCAAAGGAAAACCAGCTCTGACCCGTTTCCATGTCTTGGAGCGTTTCGGGGATTATAGCTTGGTCGAGTTGCAATTGGAGACAGGCCGGACCCACCAGATTCGGGTTCACATGGCCTACATTGGCCATCCAGTCGCTGGTGATGAAGTCTATGGCCCTCGCAAGACTTTGAAAGGCCATGGCCAGTTCCTCCATGCTAAGACACTGGGCTTTACCCATCCTCGGACGGGAGAGGTCATGGAGTTTTCAGTAGAGGTTCCGGAGATTTTTCAAAAAACCTTGGAGCAGCTTCGTCAAGGATAAGCATTCAATCATCAAAACGAGTTTACCTCTTATGGTTCAAACTCGTTTTTTTGTGGGGAAACGGCGCTCCTGGTCTGCTCTTAGTAATTTTTAAGGCTTTCATGGTATAATGTTACAATCGAATACTCTGGAGAATGAATGGATGAAGAATAAGCGAATTGTGTTTAAGGTAGGGACCTCTTCCCTGACCAATCAAGATGGGAGCTTGTCTCGGAGCAAGGTCAAGGCCATCACCCAGCAACTGGCTCTCTTGCATGAGCAAGGGCATGAATTGATTTTGGTATCTTCGGGTGCGATCGCAGCTGGATTTGGTGCACTGGGCTTTAAAAAACGCCCGACCAAGATTGCGGATAAGCAGGCTTCTGCAGCAGTTGGCCAAGGTCTTCTGTTAGAAGAATATACCTCTAATCTACTGGTACACGACATCGTATCTGCCCAGGTCCTCTTGACCCAGGATGACTTTGTCGACCAACGCCGCTATAAAAATGCCCACCAGGCTCTCTCTGTCCTCTTGCAAAGAGGGGCCATTCCGATTATCAATGAGAACGATACAGTTTCGATTGAAGAACTAAAGGTCGGGGATAACGATACCCTGAGTGCCCAAGTGGCGGCCATGGTCCAGGCGGATCTCTTGGTCTTGCTAACGGATGTGGATGGACTCTATACAGGGCATCCTCAAAAGGATCCTACTGCCAAACGCTTGGAGCGGATTGACTCAATCAGCAAGGACATTATCGAGATGGCCGGTGGAGCAGGCTCAAGTAATGGGACAGGAGGCATGCTGACAAAAATTAAAGCAGCCACCATCGCCACCGAGTCAGGAGTTCCTGTCTATATCTGTTCATCTTTGAAAGAAGACGCCCTTCTAGAAGCGGCAGAGAAGACTCAGGATGGTAGTTATTTTACAGCTCAGGACAAGTTTTTGCGCAATCAGAAACAATGGCTGGCCTTCTATGCGCCTAGTCAAGGGTCTGTATGGCTGGACCAAGGGGCGGTTAAAGCGGTCAAAGAAGAGGGTAAGAGTATCCTTGTGTCTGGTGTGGTAAAGGTTGAAGGAGCCTTCTCTTACTCCGATATTATCACGGTTCATGATGCTGAGACTGGACAGGTCATTGGGAAAGGTCGTACCCGCTTAGGGGCTGCAGCCATTAAGGATTTGCTCCATGGTCAAAAGCCAAAGGGCATCGTCATTCACCGGGATGATTGGATTACCATCACACCTGAGGTAGAACTCTTATTTACAGAATTTTAAAGGAGGGATTAGATGGAGACGATCGATCAGATTCGCCTGGCTAAACAGGCCAAAAAAAGTATTAATACTGCAACAAGTGATGAGAAAAATAAAGGCTTAAGAGCGATGGCCGACGCCTTGGTTGACGCCACAGCTGACATTTTGGCTGCTAATCAATTGGATATGGAAGCAGCTCGGGGCCGGATTTCGGAGGCAATGCTGGATCGCCTGCTTTTGACAGAAGAGCGGATTCAAGCCATGGCTGATGGGATTCTCCAAGTGGCTGCCCTACCCGATCCAGTGGGAGAACTCTTGGAGGAGCGAACTCTGGAGAACGGTTTGGTCATTCAGAAGAAAAGAGTGGCCATGGGGGTCATTGGGATTATCTATGAAAGTCGTCCCAACGTGACCTCTGATGCAGCAGCCTTGGCCCTGAAAAGCGGAAGTGCCGTTGTCCTGCGCAGTGGTAAGGATGCCTATCAGACAGCCCATGCCATCGTTAGCGCCTTAAAAACAGGCTTGCAAGCAACCACCATTGATCCGGCTGTCATACAGTTGGTCGAAGATACCAGCCGGGAGAGTAGTCTGGTCATGATGAAGGCCAAGGGGGATCTAGACCTTCTTATTCCACGTGGGGGAGATGGCTTGATCCAAGCAGTTGTAGAGCAAGCAATTGTCCCTGTGATTGAGACAGGGACTGGGATTGTTCACGTCTATGTCGATCAAGCGTCAGATTTAGACAAGGCTCTCAGTATCATTCAGAATGCCAAGACAAGCCGACCATCCGTCTGCAATGCTATGGAAGTCCTCTTGGTGCATGAAGCTATTGCTGGTGACTTTCTGCCACTAGTGAAGAAAGTCTTGGTAGACGAGGCTCCAGTACCAGTGGAGATGCGCTTGGATGCTCAAGCCCAGCAAATCATTTCTGGGACACCAGCTTCTGAGACTGACTTTGATACGGAATTCTTAGATTATGTCATGGCCGTGAAGGTCGTGCCTTCTGTAGAAGAAGCCATTGCTCATATCGAAGCCCACAGTACCCACCATTCAGATGCCATTGTCTCTGAAGATGCGACAGCCATTGAACTCTTCAGTAACCAGGTAGACTCGGCGGCCGTTTATGTCAATGCTTCGACCCGCTTCACAGATGGCGGAGAGTTTGGCCTAGGCTGTGAGATGGGCATCTCGACCCAGAAGTTGCATGCGCGTGGTCCCATGGGCTTGCGTGAGCTGACCAGCTATAAATATCTGGTCACTGGAAATGGTCAAGTGAGGTAAGTCATGAAAGTAGCATTTATCGGACTTGGAAATATGGGAGCCAGTCTGGCCAAAGCGGTCGCAAAAGAAGTAGCAGCTACAGATCTGCTTTTGGTCAACCGCTCCCCTCAAAAAGTGCAAGAGTTTATCGGCCAGTATGGGGGAACAGCGTCTGATCTTGAAGAGGCTTTTAAAGAAGCGGAGGTCATCTTCCTAGGAGTCAAACCCTACCAGATTTGTCCTCTTTTAGAAGAGTACCAAACTGTCCTGTCTCAACGCTCCAATCTCTTACTGGTGTCCATGGCTGCAGGCCTGGAGCTAGAAAAAATGGCTGATGTGATCCAGAATGACCAGGTGGGTCTCATCCGCATCATGCCCAATACGCCCGTAGCCATTGGTCAAGGGGTTATCAGTCTGGCTCGCTCTCAAGCAGTGACAGACCAGCAAGTAGCCCAAGTCAACCAGCTCTTAGCAGGAGCAGGGGCTCTCTACGAAATCGAGGAAACATTAATGGATGCTGCAACGGCTGTTGCAGGCTGTGGTCCAGCCTTTGTCTATCAGATGATTGAAGCTATGTCAGATGCAGGAGTAAGCTTAGGGCTTACTCGAGAGCAAGCCTTGCAAATGGCGGCCCAGACCTTCCAAGGAGCTAGTCAAATGGTCCTAGAGACAGGCGAGCACCCAGCCCGCTTGCGAGATGCAGTTTGTAGCCCAGGTGGCTCTACCATCGCAGGAGTCAATCGCTTAGAACAAGTCGGCTTACGGGGCGACATTATTGCAGGAGTGGAAGCAGCCTACAAACGTACCCAGGAAATGGGACAAGAGGCAGCGAAGAAATAGAAAAAAAGATTGGTTTTGGCCAATCTTTCAAATTGAAAATAAAGTCCTCTTAGAAACTTTCCTTAGGTGAGATCGGACGTCAGCGAACTTCCTCGAAGTTCCATGACTAAATTAAGATACAAAGGGCGTCTGCGGATAAAGTCAAAATAGGGAGCAGGACAGAAGCACTGTTGTATGGGATTGCTTCGTTGTCCTGCCCCCACAAGGCTGATTAGGATTCTTCCGAGCTGAAAGGTGAGAGAAGAATTCAATCAGCTACTGTGTCTTGGATTTAGTACTAATGCATTTGCACTTTTGACACAATCCGCAGCCCGTGTTCAATTCATTTTGAGCCCCTTCGCTCTTTAATTTCCGGGCTCAGGCCAAAACAGTTTCCCAAACTGTTTTACTCTCAATAATTCCGAGTGCCTGAAACTATTACATTTCAGGCACTTTTCTCACGGCGGAAAAGTTTCAATAGAGGCTTGGATAACTCTGGATTTGTTAGATTTGTATAATAGAACATTTTTTCTTCGTTCTACAAGATTGGTTTTTTGGCCAATCTTTTTTACGTTAGAGAGCCTCTATTTCTACCAAACCATTTTCCGTCAGACGATAGATTTTTTGGCAGACTTCTTTGAGGAAGGTCCGGTCGTGGGAGACTGTAACCAGTCCGCCTGGGTAGTCTGCGAAAAGGCGTCGAATTTCTGGTTGGGAAGTGGGGGAAAAATTGCGGGTAGGCTCGTCCAAGAGCAGAAACTGGGGACTTGTGAGCACTAGTTGTAGGAGAAAGAGTTTTCCTTGCTGGCCACCAGAAAGTTCAGAGATCGGATGGTGCATTTCAGAATAGGTAAAGTTGAGGGAGGCTAAATGCAATTGAATGGTATTGATTTCTTCGCGATCGCCTGAATACTGTAAGAATTGAACGGGTGTCTGAGTCAAAGGGAGAAGTTCAGTGTAATCCTGTGGCATATAGGCAGTGCGGATACTTTCATTCTTCTGTAGGCTTTCCCATATCATTTTTAGGAAAGTGGATTTCCCCACACCATTAGAACCGATAATCCCTATTTTATCCTGCCCATGAAGAGTAAGGGAGAGGTTCTTGACCAGGACCCGATCACCAATTGCGAGCTCTTCCTGATCTAAGAGAAGGACTCGTTTTTGAGGAGACAAGGGAGTGAGGGGAGGAAAATGTAGATTGATGACTTCCTCATCATAGGGTTGGGAAGTCATGGATTGGAATTCTCGCTCGTAGCGCTTTTCTTGTGAGAGGAGGGACTTCATTTTCTTTGCCAGGAGACGTCCAGCAGTGCTATCCTTAGTGTTTCGTAAGGAAGTTTCGACTTGCTGACGGACGCGGCGATGCTTCTCCATTGTTTTCTTGTAGGTTCGTTGATCATTGGCAGCTTGCTGAGTCTGTTGCTCGAATTGTTGCTCCCTCTGGCTTCTGTAGTCTTGATAGCCTAGGTGCTCTACAATGGTTTCAGCCTCCTTGCGGTGTTTGATCTGTCTTAGATGGATGATCGTATCCGCCGTCTGCGTCAAAAAATCCTCATGATGGGAAATAAATAGGATGGTTTGGGGGCTTGTTTGAATCATCTGCTTGAGCCAGTCCAGGGTTTCCAAATCCAGATCGTTTGAAGGTTCATCTAAAAATAGCAATTCATGAGGACGGCAAAGTTCGTGAAGCAGTTGGACTTTGAGGGCTTCTCCTCCAGATAGACTTCCAATAGCTTGGTCGCTCGCAAAGCGGTCGCTATCAAATTGCAATTGATCAGCCAGTCTGTAGAGGGTGGCATAGTCTAGCTCGTCCTCTCCAAAAAAATATTCTTCCAAGCTTTTTCCCTTCAAGGCTTCCGGCAAAGTCTGGGGAATATAGGCATAGGAGTGAAAAGAAGTGGTGATTTGGCCTTCTATGGTCAGATAATTTGGGAGGGATTTTGGGGACATAAGGACATGAAGCAAGGAAGATTTTCCATTTCCTTCTTCGCCAATAATAGCAACTTTTTCTCCTTCATGAATGGTTAGGGACAGATCGCGAACCAAATCTCGTAAATCTTTTGTATGGCGGATGGTGAGGTGGGATAGTTTTAGCATAAGATTCCTTTCTACTGGGACAAAAAAACAGCTCTACCTATTTAGTAGAGCTGTATTCAAGTGGAACCCAAGCAGAAAAAGACCTAATATAGCCAACAAGAAGTTGGAGAATAGGCAAGAGGGTACACAAAAAGAGATAGAACAAGCAGTCCACTAAATAAAGTATCTTATTTAACGAAACTTAGTTGTTCATATCTCCTTACCTCCGAATGTGATTAGCTTTATTCTATTCCTTTCATTCTTTCTTGTCAAGGAAATCCTTGCTTTACTCTCTCTTTTCTACTCGGGCTTTGGTGCGAAATGTGGTATAATAAAGGTTATGCAAGCTAAACCGTCCTCTGCCTATGTGCATATTCCATTTTGTACCCAGATTTGTTATTATTGTGACTTTTCGAAGGTTTTTATCAAGAATCAGCCGGTCGATGCCTATCTGGAACACCTGATCCAGGAGACGCGGTCTTATGAGATTGGCAAACTCCGGACCCTCTACATCGGTGGAGGGACCCCGACAGCTCTATCTGCCCAGCAACTGGCCTATCTCTTGACAGAATTGCCCAAGGTCATGGACCTATCGGAGGTAGAGGAGTTTACTATCGAGGCCAATCCTGGAGATTTGGATCCGGATAAGATCGCAGTCCTCAAGGACTCTCAGGTCAATCGGGTCTCTCTGGGGGTTCAAACCTTTGATAATAAGATGTTGAAGAAGATTGGGCGGAGCCACCAGGAGCAGCATATTTATGACAATATCCGCCATCTCAAGCAGGCTGGCTTTGACAATATTTCGATCGACTTAATCTATGCTCTGCCCGGTCAGACCATGGACCAGGTCAAGGAAAATGTCGCTAAGGCCATCGACCTGGACATTCCCCACATGAGTCTCTATAGCTTGATTTTAGAGAACCACACGGTCTTTATGAATCGCATGAGACGGGGCAAGCTTCCTCTACCGAAAGAAGAGTTGGAAGCAGAGATGTTTGAGTACATCATTGAAGAGTTGGAAAAAGCAGGCTTTGAGCATTATGAGATTTCCAATTTCTCCAAGCCTGGCTTTGAAAGTCGCCACAATCTGGTCTACTGGGATAATGCAGAATACTATGGTCTAGGAGCAGGAGCTTCTGGCTATGTGGACGGGATTCGCTACAAAAATCATGGACCTATCCGGCATTATCTAGAGGCTGTTGAAGCAGGTAAGGCTCGAATCACAGAGGAACACCTGACACTGGAAGAGAAGATGGAAGAGGAGTTGTTCCTCGGTCTACGGAAAAAAACCGGCGTGTCCAAAGCACGTTTTGAAGAAAAATTCGGTGTCTCCTTTGACCAACGCTATGGACAAGTGGTGGCCAATTTGACGGAGCAGGGACTTTTGGTTCCAGATGACAAGCAAGTTCGGATGACCAAGAGAGGTTTGTTCCTTGGTGATACCGTAGCAGAGAAATTTATATTGGAGTAAACGATGGCTAAAATTTATCAGTATGACATGAAAGTTCCTTTTGATATGAGCGATGTGAATGGCTTTATCAAGATGCCCCAGCTCATCCTCCTGTCCTTGCAGGTCTCAGGCATGCAGTCCATGGAGCTGGGTGTCAGTGACAGGGACCTGCTCGAGCAGCGCAATCTGGTCTGGATCATCACCGACTATGACATCACGGTTCATCGCCTACCGGTCTTTGATGAACTGATTACCATTGAGACTCAAGCACTCGCCCACAATCGTCTCTTTTGCTACCGTTCCTTTGTCGTTAGAGACCAGAAGGGGGAAGCCATCGTCGAGATGGTGGCGACCTTCGTCTTGATGGATCGGGACAGCCGAAAAGTCCAATCTGTACCGGAGGAGATCACAGAGCCATATGAGTCACCATTTGAGAAGAAGATCCGCCGTGGTCCACGCTATCCAGAGCTCAATGGAGCCATGGAGCAAGACTACCATGTGCGTTTCTATGATCTTGATATGAACGGCCATGTCAACAACAGCAAGTACTTGGACTGGGTCTTTGAAGTCATGGGAGCGGAATTCCTAACCCAGCATATCCCCAAACGGGTCCATCTCAAGTATGTCAAGGAAGTCCTGCCTGGAGGGATGATCACCACTAGCGTCGAGCGGGAAGGGATGTTCAGCAATCATGTCATCTCATCAGAAGGCCAAATCCACGCCCAAGCCCTCATCACTTGGGAAGAAATAGATAAGGAAACATTATGGAAAAGCGAAGATTAAAACAGAAAAAAGAAGACTTGATGGAGGTTCAACGGCGGGTTGTTGCTTATGCTCGTCGTAAGAAAAATCCCCTCTATGTGCTGGGAGATGGTTTCTTGACCTTAGTCGCAGCCTTTTATATCTTTATTGAAGAAGCGGTTCGTTTTGTCCGCTATCGGTTGAGTTTTGAAGCCTTTCTTCGTTTTCTCAAGGAAGATGTACGCTGGTATCGTGTCTGGATTCATTTGATTTTAGCCTTTATCCTACCTGTCGTTGTCTTTTCCTTAAGTATCACCAGCCAATCGGGTAGCTTCTGGAGTAACTTCTTTGATAAGCTCTCCCAAGGTGTCCTCTTCAGTACGACTGTCAGCCTTGCAGCGACCTTAATGACAGATTTCATCGAGACTATGAAACCTATCCAGGCAGGGAAAGAAAGCAATGAGGAAAAAGAGACTGGAATCTATACCATCACCATTGATCAGGCTAAGATTGGTGGCTTGATGGTGACCATCGTCATCTTGATGATTTCATCCTTTCTCTTTACTCAGGCTGGAAAAGCAAGTATCAATTTCTTCGGTTTGGTCCTTCAATTTGCCTTATATGGGGCTTGTTTGCTTCTGTATGGAGCAGGAGGCCAGTTTCAAGATCAGGAGAAAGTAGCAGAGGAAGCAAGTGAAAAAGGAGATCAAGAATCCCATGACTTATAAGGGTTATTTAATTGACTTAGACGGAACCATCTACAAGGGCAAAGAGCGGATCCCAGCTGGGGAAGCCTTTGTCCACGAATTGCAAGAGCGTCAGATCCCCTATCTCTTTGTGACCAACAATACTACTCGGACACCGGAAATGGTTCAAGAGATGCTGGCAGGCCAGTTCAATATCGAAACGCCACTGGATACCATCTATACAGCGACACTAGCAACCATTGATTATATGGTGGACATGAATTTGGGGAAAACTGCCTATGTCATTGGAGATGTGGGCTTGAAACGGGCCATTGCTGAGGCAGGCTTTGTTGAAGATACGGTAAATCCAGCCTATGTCGTGGTGGGTCTTGATTGGGAAGTGGACTATGAGAAATTCTCCATCGCGACCTTGGCTATTCAAAAGGGAGCCCATTTTATCGGGACAAATCCAGACCTCAATATCCCGACAGAGCGGGGAATGATGCCAGGGGCTGGTGCTCTAAATGCCCTGATCGAAGCGGCAACGCGCGTGAAGCCAACCTTTATCGGGAAGCCCAATGCCATCATCATGGATAAGGCCATCGCTCACCTGGGACTAGAGCGCGAAGAAGTGGTCATGGTGGGTGACAATTACCTGACCGACATCCGAGCAGGGATTGACAATGGCATCCCTACTTTGCTGGTGACCACTGGCTTTACCAAGCCAGAAGAAGTACCAGACCTGCCCTTGCCACCAACTCACGTCCTATCGAGTTTAGCGGAGTGGGATTTCGATGCGTGAGAGGTTGAAAGTAACGGGCTTTATCCTCTGGCTCTTAGCAACGGTGATTTTGGGGACCATTCTCGTAGCTTGGTTGATCTATCCCATGGAGATTAGCTGGTTACGAATCCAGAATAGGACTGGTTTGTCTCCTGCAGTCATCCAGAAGAATTTTCAGATCCTTATGCAGTATTTGACCAGTCCTTTTACCTGGAAGCTGGAGATGCCGGATTTTCCATCCTCTTCAGATGGCCTGCATCATTTCCAGGCAGTCAAATACCTCTTTCACCTGACCCAAGCCTTATTCTTGGTCTTGTTACCAGTAGCTATACGATTTATTCGAACAGTGATGTGTAAGGACTACGCAGGCCTCTATCGCCCTTTATTTGGTGGGATGGTTCTCTTACCGATTATCATAGGAGGAGTGACCCTCTTTATTGGTTTTGATCAATTCTTTACCCTCTTTCACCAAGTCCTCTTTGTCGGAGATGCTACCTGGCTCTTTGATCCTTATCGGGATCCGATTATTCTAGCTTTACCGGAGGACTATTTCCTACATGCCTTTCTGATTTTCTTTGTTTTGTATGAAGGGGCTTTTGGATGGTGCTACGGATGGAGTCGTAAAAGAAAAACAGTAGATTAGTGGAGTGAATGGATGAAACAGTTCAATCGATTTATAGACCCCAAAAAGGATTTGGGAAGCTTTTCAGGGATGGTTTGCCTCTATCTCTTGGTCATGGTCTTTGTCAGCATCATTTCGACCTTTGCCGTTACCCTCTTTATGTTTGGACGGTATGGATTGGAGATGGCAGAGAAGCAGGAGTATGTAGAAAAAATCATCAATGGAAATGGGATTAGCTACTTGATATCTGTCAGTATAGGTGTCCTCCTATTTGCCCTTTATCGGCAAGGATCACTCTTTAAAGGAGATGTGAGACAAAAGGGACGCAAGATGACCTGGCAGACTTTCTTAGTGTTCATTGCCTTCTTGGGGTTTGCCCAATTGGCTTCTAGTGCCTTATCTCAGCTCTTAGACCACATGATGGAAACCTTAGGCTTTTTCAAGCCTCAAGAGGACATGTCTGAGCAACTCAGTCAGTCTTGGAGCCTCTTGCTCTATGCGACCCTGATCGGTCCCATCACTGAGGAATTGGTTTTCCGGGCCGCTGGGCTGAGAGCTTTAGAAAAGTATGGAAAAGTCTTTGCGATCGTCATGACAGCCTTGGCTTTTGGAATGTTCCATGCTAATTTTGATCAGTTGTTCTTTGCGACAATTATCGGCTTTGGCTTTGGCTACTTGACCTTTGAGTATTCGATCTGGTGGGCTATTTTCTACCATATTTTTAACAACCTGGTCCTCTCTCAAGGGCTTCATTACCTCGGCACGCATGTCAATATGAATGTGGCCGAGTGGGTTCAAATTCTAGTCTTTTTAGGTGGAACCATCGCCTTTACCATCGTCTTGATTTTAAAGAGAAAAGCTATTTTTCACTACATTCAAGAAAACCGACCAGCACCAGGCGTCTTCCAAAGAAGCATGTATTCCTTCTGGTTCTGGGTCTTGGTCCTTGGGACAACCCTTATGTCCTTACTTCCTTACCTAAGAGGCTATTAATATCAAGAGGGATCGTTTTAGCTCTCTCTCAAATTGAAGATAAAATCTTCTGAAAAACTTTCCTTAGGTGAGTACGGACGTCAGCGAACTTCGAAGAAGTTCCATGACTAATTATTGAGCCTAAGGTCTCAATAATTCCGATGCCTGAAACAATTATGTTTCAGGCATTTTTCTCACAGCAGAAAGTTTTTGATCCTCTTAAATGAATAAAAGATTCAATTTTTTTATAAACATCTAACTGTCTTATGTAAAATAATAGTTTGTTTCCATTCATGAAAGGATTATTTTATATCCCTCTTTTTGCTATAATAGAGAGTATGAATAACTTGATTAAATCCAAGCTCGAGCTTTTGCCAACGAGTCCGGGCTGTTACATTCACAAAGACAAGAACGGTATCATTATCTATGTGGGAAAGGCCAAAAATCTTCGCAATCGGGTGCGGTCCTATTTCAGAGGGAGCCACGATACCAAGACAGAAGCTCTGGTATCTGAGATTGTGGATTTTGAGTTTATCGTCACCGAGTCCAATATTGAGGCCTTGCTTCTTGAGATCAACCTGATTAAGGAGAACAAGCCCAAGTACAATATCATGCTCAAGGACGATAAGTCCTATCCCTTCATCAAGATTACCAATGAGCGCTATCCGCGCCTCATCATCACGCGCCAGGTCAAAAAGGATGGTGGTCTCTATTTCGGTCCCTATCCAGATGTGGGAGCGGCCAATGAGATCAAACGGCTTTTGGATCGGATTTTCCCATTTCGCAAGTGTACCAATCCGCCTTCCAAGGTCTGCTTTTACTACCATTTAGGGCAGTGTATGGCTCACACAGTCTGCCACAAGGACGAGGCCTATTTCAAGAGCATGGCCCAGGAGGTATCTGATTTCCTCAAGGGGCAGGATGATAAGATTATCGACGAGCTCAATCTCAAGATGACTACCGCTGCGCAAAACATGGAATTCGAGAGGGCGGCCGAGTACCGCGATCTGATCCAGGCCATCGGGACCCTGCGGACCAAACAGCGGGTCATGGCCAAGGATTTGCAGAATCGGGATGTTTTTGGCTACTACGTGGACAAGGGCTGGATGTGTGTGCAGGTCTTCTTTGTCCGTCAGGGCAAGCTGATCGAGCGCGACGTCAATCTCTTCCCTTACTACAATGATCCAGACGAGGATTTCTTGACCTATGTGGGGCAGTTTTACCAGGAGAAATCTCACCTGATCCCCAATGAAATCCTGATCCCTCAGGATATCGATGAGAAAGCGGTCAAGGTCCTAGTGGATACCAAGGTCCTCAAGCCCCAGCGTGGGGAGAAGAAGCAGTTGGTCAATCTGGCCATCAAGAATGCGCGTGTCAGTCTGGAGCAGAAGTTTAATCTCCTTGAAAAGTCCATGGAGAAGACCCAAGGTGCTATTGAAAATCTTGGAAAACTCCTGCAAATCCCAACCCCTGTGCGCATTGAGTCCTTTGACAACTCCAACATCATGGGGACCAGTCCGGTTTCAGCCATGGTGGTCTTTGTCAATGGGAAGCCAAGTAAAAAAGATTACCGCAAGTACAAGATCAAGACTGTCGTCGGACCAGATGACTATGCCAGCATGAGGGAGGTCATTCGCAGACGTTACAGCCGGGTCATGCGGGACGGCCTGACGCCACCAGATCTGATCGTCATCGATGGGGGGCAGGGCCAGGTCAATATCGCTAAGCAAGTCATTCAAGAGGAGTTAGGGCTGGATATTCCTATTGCGGGCCTACAAAAGAATGACAAGCACCAAACCCATGAATTACTCTTCGGCGATCCTCTCCAAGTCATTGAACTTTCGCGCACCTCACAGGAATTTTTCCTCCTGCAACGGATCCAGGATGAAGTCCACCGTTTCGCCATCGCCTTCCACCGCCAGCTCCGGTCTAAGAATTCCTTCTCCTCTCAGCTGGACGGCATCGAAGGCTTGGGACCAAAACGCAAGCAGTTGCTGATGAAGCACTTCAAGTCACTGACCAAGATCAAAGAAGCTACTGTAGATGAGATCGTCACAGTCGGCATCCCACGAGCAGTCGCAGAGGCAGTGCAAGCCAAGCTCCAACAAGGAAAGCAGGAAGAAGCAAGTCCCTTGATGGAAGTAGCGGAGGATTCTGAACCATACCAATCATAAGGAGTTTATAATGAATCATCGAATCGCCATTTTATCTGATATTCACGGAGATACGACAGCCCTGGAGGCAGTGATTGCGGATGCGCGTGCTCTAGGCGCGACGGAATACTGGCTTTTAGGGGACATTTTGCTACCGGGGCCTGGACGAGAGGACCTTTTTGAGTTGCTGGATGCGATTCCGATTACAGTTGCTGTTCGTGGAAATTGGGACGATTGTGTCCTAGAGGCATTGGATGGCGAGTACGGACTTGAGGATCCGCAGGAGATCCAGCTTCTTCGTCTCACTCAGTACCTCATGGAAGGACTAGATCCTAAGCGGATAGATTGGCTTCGTTCCCTTCCCTTGGTAGAGAAGAAGGAGGTCAATGGTATTCGTTTTTCACTGACCTACAACTTGCCAGAAAAGAATTACGGTGGGGACTTGCGTCCAGATAATGCGACGGAGAATTTTGACCAATTGCTGGATGACCAGACAGATATGGCGATCTACGGGCATGTCCACAAGCAGTTGCTTCGCTATGGCAGCCAGGGCCAACAGATTCTTAATCCGGGGACTATTGGCATGCCTTATTTCGACTGGGTACCAATTCAAAACCACAGAGCTCAGTATGCACTGATCGATGTCGAAGAAGATGGAGTGACCAACCTGCAATTTCGTAAGGTGGCCTATGACTATGAAGTCGAGCTCCAAGATGCCAAGGACAAGGGCCTTCCTTTTATTGAGATGTACGAAGAATTGAGACGCAAGGATAACTATCGGGGTCATAACAACGAGTTGCTAACTTCCTTGATTGAACAACACGACTATCTAAAGGAGGCTAATGCTTTCCTTGAGTCTATAAAAACGCATAAGAGGTAAGTAATAAAGAAATGGGATTAACTGTTGATCAGCATAGAGAGCTTGTGGTAAATGATATCCGACAAGCCCTTCAACATGTTTTTGGTGAGCATTTCGAAATTGTAGATATACAGAATATTGTGTTCAATGCTTACTGTCCGACCTTTAATTTCGAGATTGATCTTAAAGATTACAAGAAAAAAATAGATATTTTAATTGATGGTAGAGATTTAAAACTATACTGGGGTGAAGAAAGGTATGGGCTTGGATATAAGTATGATTGCGAACACCTTAACGCAGGTTTACGACGAATCAAAGCTTACCTAGACCAACCAGAACTAATTTTCAATGAACCTGTAACTCTTCAAAACATCTATCTAAAGGTGAAAGCCCTTGAAAGAATGATAGAATCGACCTTTGAGGGAATAGCAATAATAGACTTCTGGAGAAGACCCTTCGAAAAGAATGAACCCTTTAGGGGTGTCTTTACTTGTTTGTTGCCTCATTATCCAGCTTTTTTTAGCTTTGAAATAGCGGGGCAGCAGTTTGTCTTCTTAGAGATAGACCCAATGGCTTCTAGCATAGAAAGCCAAGCATTTCCAATCCATCATTCTATTGATCTAACCGTATCCAATATGACTTCTTTCTTGGATTGGTTTAAAGATAGTCTAGAAGGGAAGCTAAAAAAGAATTCTTCTACCGTCACGCTTTCTTGTTTAAGGCTCCCCCTTGATCCTGCTACAGTTGAAGCGAAAGTTTCCCAAGTACAAGAGATAATCCGATCGACGTTTACAAAGGATATTTCTTTTATGGAAGCGAACAAACTGGTCAAGTCTAATAGTTTTTATGGGGTTGATTTTTCAGTTCTATCTGAATATTATGATGCGATATTTTCAATTAGCTTGATTGGGCGATACTTTTGCCTTAATGTGGTGGAGCCGGATAAGGCAGATAAGAAAGACAATTGGATAATCAATGGCTTTCCTTATCTGCTGACGGAAGAAAATCTTAGCAAAGCGATCAGAGAAGCGGAAGCCTATTTTGCAAGACAGGTAGAACCAGTTGAAGCGAAAGTAGGGTCAACTAAAAGCAATAGTGAAGTAAAACCAAGCACCCCAGCTCTGGTAGAAGTAGACCAAGCCAAGGACAAAGAAGAATTGCTCAAAAAAGAGTATTTAGGATTAAGAAAACTATGGAAAGTCCAGTTCCTGATTTTCTGTCTTTTGATGATAGCCGTCTTCGCCCTAGAAGTGTATATGGGGGGAGCTGGTTATAAGGCCTTTAAGGTAAAAATTAGGTATAGTTGGGTTTCTGTCCATAGTTTCTCATTTCTCTTTCTGACCTTGTATGCATTGTTGACCCTCTTCCCGACTCAAAAGAGAGTCTATGAGCTCTTACATCAAAACCCTAGTTGGAAATCTCTTTCGACCAAGGGAGTTCGGCTACCTAAGAAGGAAACTGGCTGGACCTCTCTAGTGATCCTGATTTTGTTTCTTCTGGGGACTCTTGATTTCCTCAGTCGCAAGCCAGAACCAAAGGTTGAAAATCCGTTGAACTATCAAGAAATCAACAATACCAATGAGGAAGAAAGAAATTCTCACTACGATGATATCATCAACAAAATCCAAGACTCTAGTGGCCACTTCTTTGAAAAAGAAAGTCCCGCGTCGGAATAATCTCAGTCCATAGAAGGGCGGGTAGCCTAGTGGAAAAGGAAACAGGGTCCTCAATGAAAAAACTCTGCAAGCTCTTTCATTTTGTGTTAAAATAGAGGTAATAGAATTAGAAAAGGAAGTTGACTATGAAATTCCTAGAACTCAACAAAAAACGTCATGCGATCAAGCATTTCACAGACCAACCGGTCGATCCAAAGGATGTGCGGACAGCTATTGAAATTGCGACCTTGGCACCAAGTGCGCACAATAGCCAACCATGGAAATTCGTGGTCGTTCGTCAGAAAAATGCGGAATTGGCTAAACTAGCCTATGGGGGAAACTATGACCAAGTCATGGAAGCACCTGTGACCATCGCTCTCTTTACGGATACCGATTTGCAACGTCGAGCTCGGAAGATTGCGCGTGTTGGTGGGGTCAAGAACTTCTCAGATGAGCAGTTGCAATACTTCATGCAAAACCTACCTGCAGAATATGCTCGCTACAATGAACAACAGATCAGCGATTACTTGGCATTGAATGCTGGATTGGTCGCAATGAACCTGGTATTGGCCTTGACGGACCAAGGGATCGGCTCAAACATCATCCTTGGCTTTGACAAATCAAAAATCAACGAAGTCTTGGAAATCGAAGAGCGTTTCCGTCCAGAACTCTTGATCACGGTTGGTTACGCAGCAGAGAAGGTAGAACCTAGCTACCGCTTGCCAGTAGACGAAATCATCGAAAAACGCTAATAACAACAGAAAGAACCGGATGGTCCTCGTCTCGTACAATACAAGTCCGGTTTTCTAGAATCCTTTGGCAGGCTGGTAGATAGTCGCTGATGGGATTTTGGGGTGTTCAATTTAAATCGAAATAACGGAGGAATGCATGACAACAATTGACTTTGAAGCAGAAGTAGAAAAACGTCGCGAAGAAATGATGGCTGACCTTTTCAGCCTCTTGGAAATCAACTCAGAACGGGATGACAGCCAGGCAGATGCGACTCACCCTTACGGACCTGGACCCGTCAAAGCTCTTGAGAAATTCTTGGAAATTGCTAAGCGTGATGGCTACGAAACAACCAACGTGGACAACTATGCTGGTCACTTCACCTTCGGACAAGGGGAAGAAGAGCTCGGAATCTTTGCTCACATGGACGTGGTACCTGCAGGTAGTGGCTGGAATACAGACCCTTACAAACCTGAGATTATCGATGGCAAGCTCTATGCGCGTGGCTCATCAGATGACAAGGGGCCTACAGTAGCTTGTTACTACGGTTTGAAGATCATCAAGGTTCTGGGATTGCCAGTATCTAAGCGCGTGCGCTTTGTGGTCGGTACAGATGAAGAATCTGGTTGGGGCGATATGGACTACTATTTCAAACATGTCGGTCTTCCTGATCCAGACTTTGGCTTCTCTCCAGATGCAGAATTCCCAATCATCAACGGAGAAAAAGGAAACATTACCGAGTACCTTCACTTCGGTGGTCAAAACACAGGTCAAGCGCATCTTCATAGCTTCACCGGTGGCCTTCGTGAAAACATGGTACCAGAGTCAGCGACAGCAGTCGTTTCTGGCCAATTACCAGATCTAGCTAGTCTCTTGGAGGCCTTTGCCAATGAACACCAACTTCGTTATGAAGTGGCAACAGAGGATGACGGTAAATTTAAAGTTACCATTATCGGGAAATCTGCCCATGGCTCTACTCCAGAAGCTGGAATCAATGGAGCAACTTATTTGGCTCTCTTCTTGAACCAGTTTGACTTCGGTGGAGATGCCAAAGCATACTTGAAAGTGTCAGCATCTCTTCTTCATGAAGACTTTGCTGGTGAGAAGCTCGGCATTGCCCATACAGATGAGAAGATGGGGGCTCTCAGCATGAATGCGGGTGTCTTCAACTTCGACGAAAACAGCTCAGATAACACCATCGCCTTGAACATTCGTTACCCTAAAGGAACAGATCCAGAAACCATCAAAGCTGGACTTGAAAAAGTAGAAGGAGTGGCGTCCGTCAGCTTGTCTGCTCACGGCCACACCCCTCACTATGTTCCAATGGAAGATGAATTGGTCTCAACGCTTTTGCGTGTCTATGAAAAACAAACCGGACTGAAAGGTCATGAGCAAGTAATCGGTGGCGGAACCTTTGGTCGTCTATTGAAACGTGGGGTTGCCTTCGGTGCCATGTTCCCAGACTATGTGAACACCATGCACCAAGCCAATGAATTTGCGGATGTAGAAGATCTCTACCGTGCAGCTGCAATCTACGCAGAAGCCATCTACGAACTCATCAAATAAGACGCTACTCAGTCGGCACTTGCTGGCTGAGTTTTTGCTTAGAGGAGGAGAAATGGAGCAACTAGAGCGGATCAAAGAGGCCATTATGGCTGATCCACAAAACAAAGACTATACGGATAAAGGGATCGAGCCCTTATTTGCGGCGCCAAAAACAGCTCGGATCAATATTATTGGTCAGGCTCCTGGTCTCAAGACCCAAGAAGCAGGCCTCTATTGGAAGGACAAGAGTGGAGACCGTCTAAGGGAGTGGTTAGGAGTCGATGAAGTAACCTTCTATCATTCGGGTCTATTTGCGGTCATTCCCATGGACTTTTATTTTCCAGGGCATGGTAAGTCAGGGGACCTGCCACCTCGCAAGGGCTTTGCGGAAAAGTGGCACCCTCAACTCCTCAAGGAGTGTCCGGATATAGAGTTGACACTCTTGATTGGCCAGTATGCCCAAGCCTACTACCTCCATGAGAAGGTCAGTGGCAAGGTGACAGAGCGGGTACGTCGGTATAAGGACTATCTGCCAGATTATTTCCCTCTGGTCCATCCTTCTCCTCGCAATCAGATCTGGATGGCCAAGAACCCCTGGTTTGATGCAGAAGTAGTACCCGATCTCCAGGCTCGGGTTCAGCAGATTTTAAGAGAGTTCAAAAAGAATAATGAGTGATAACCACAATAGGAGGTATTGCCATGGATGCATATCAAAAAGTCAAAGACAAATTGGACGAACTCGGGATTGAATTTGATGTGGTGGAGCATCCACCTGCCTTCACGACTGAGCAAGCCGATTCCTATATTGAAGGTTTAGAAGGTGTCCGAACAAAGTCCATGTTTTTGACCAACAAAAAGAAAACTCAGTACTATCTGCTCATCATGGATGACCAGAAACCCTTGGACATGGATGATTTCAAAGAGCAAGTTGGAGCCAATCGGATCCGAATGGCTTCAGCTGAATCGCTAGCTGAAAAAATGCAATTACCAGCAGGGACGGTATCTCCATTTGGCTTGTTAAACAATGAAGAAAAAGATATTCTCGTCTATTTCGATCAGGACATTGTGTCAGAGGAGATCATGACCTTCCATCCGAACACCAATGAAAAGACCATCTTTATCAAAACCCAAGACCTATTCCGCTTTTTAGAGTCCATTGACTTTAACTATGAAATACTAACCTTGCCATAGTGGCATCAAAAAGGAGAAATCATGAAAGAAATTCCATTTAATGACTTTTTAGCAAAGTACCAGGCAGGAGAAATCCAAGTCCTCGATGTCCGTGAGCAGGAGGAATATGATGCCCTCCATCTGGACGGAGTGACCTTGCTTCCCTTATCAGTGTTGGCAGAACGGTACGCAGAACTAGACAAGGAGCAAGCCTATTATGTCATCTGCAAGTCTGGTCGACGCTCGGCTCGCGCCTGCCAATTTTTGGCAGAAGCGGGTTATGACGTGACCAACGTCCAAGGTGGCATGGATGCATTTGACTAGTTGCGAGATCGCAGCTTGTGGATTCCGGTAGAACATTGAATTCTAGTGGAAATTTTTATATAATATATCTGTATTTTGTTTTATAAGGAGATTATTTTATGATCAAACAGGATTGGCTTGATTACTTTGAAGCTGTGAACGGTCGTTCAGCAACTGAAGCAGAGATTGCTCAAGCATTGGCTGCAGGTGAGTTCCAAGAAGAACAGGTAGCCCAAGAAACTTCACAATTTGTAGGTGCTCCAGTGGCTCCAGAGCAAACAAACGCTGGCTTTGTTGCTGCTCCAGCTGCACCAGAAGAAGTGACTTCACAGTACGTTGCAGCCCCAGCAGCACCAGCTCCAGCAGCACCACAATTCGCTGCTGCCCCAGAAGCACCAGTGCAAGAAGCACCACAATTTGCTGCTGCCCCAGAAGCGCCAGTGCAAGAAGCGCCACAATTTGCTGCAGCGCCAGAAGCACCTGTGCAAGAAGCGCCACAATTCGCTGCTGAACCAGAAGCACCAGTGCAAGAGGCACCACAATACACTGCTGCTCCAGAAGCACCAGTACAAGAAGCGCCACAGTTTAATGTTGCCCCAGAAGCACCAGTACAAGAAGCACCACATTTCACTGCTGCTCCAGAAGCGCCAGCCTTTGGTGCTCAACCAAATAGCTTCCAACAAGCGCCTCAACAACAGCCACAACCAGGATTTGGTCAACCAGCTCCAGGTCAAGCTCCAGGTCAAGGATTCCAACAAGCACCTTATCCAGGTCAACCTCAACCAGGTCAAGCCTATTATGCACAACCAAGTCAATTTGGAATAGCTGTTGGTGGTTATTGGAATTGGTTCCTTTCAGCCTTGAAACGTCCGTCGGCAGAGTATAATACAAAAGCTCTCAATGGAATTTTGCAATATGTCTTGACAGCTTTTGTCTTGACCTTGGCAACTTTTTTCACAGCTAGTGGTTTTACAGGCGGATATGGAATGGACTTCCGTGCCTTTATGTTAACATTGATTTCAATGTTCTTTACTATTTATGCTTTCCAAGTAACAGGATTCTTTGTCCGTCGCGTGGTTCTTCAAGACAAGGAATATAGTTATGGTCGCTCATTTGAAGAGTTTGGACGCTTATCCGTCTACAATTTACCACTTGCTCTGCTTGCTTTCTTAACAGGACTTATTAAAGTTTATGAATTTTATGGATTAGTAAACTACCTCATTTTCTTATTATTCTTTGTTGGGACTTGCTATGTAGTTCACCTAGGTTTGAACAAATCAAGCTTAAAAGCTGACAGATTTTTGCTTTTGATGGCATCATCTATAATCGTGTTTCTCATTGCAATCTTTGTCCTTTATGTGAATGCTCGTATTTTAGAACAAGTAGCTGCAGGTTTTATTCCAAATACTCCAAGTTTCTCAAACTTTAGATTCTAGATATACCATGAAATGGAAGGTGGGAGATCCACTTTCCCTATTTTATAGTGAGGGAGAAAAGATTCATGCAAAAGAAATGGGTAGAATTATTTGAAAAAGTAATCGGTCGTAAACCGACTGCTGAAGAATTTATTGCAGGAAGAGAGACTGGCTTTGATTTTAAGGCAATCAAATCGATTGCAGGAGTGGCGATTGATCAGGTACCAACGGAACCTACAGGACTAGGAAACCAGGAACCGGTAGAAGAGGTTGTAAATCCTCTCCAACAGGCTTGGGAAGAGCGCTTCGTTACTCTTTATGGACGATCACCAGTTTCTGAAGAGATTGAAGCTGCACGAAGTCAGAATTTTGAAATCGTTGAAGTACCTGCTTCTTCAGTTGAGTTGGAAGAGGACAATCAAACAACACATGTCTTGGCCCCAGTGACAAGCTCATCAGAGGCACCAGAAATCCTGCCCCAGCCAGTTGAAACAATGGTGACAGCAAATGCGCTCGAACAAGAGGACTCTGTTAAGAAAGGCAAGAAAAAGGGTAAGAAAAAGAAAGTCTTTCTCTTTAGTCTACTTGCTTTATTGGTCTTGATTTTGTCTGGTCTAGGTTATTACTTCTCGTCAACAACCGGCCCACAGGTTACAGTAGATAAATTGGTTACGGCTATTGAACATAAGGATTATCGAGAAGTAGCTAGCATTCTTTCTAGTGACAAGGATAAGTGGACCAAGGAAGAAGCTCAAAGCTTACTAGACTATATGACTTCTCAGAAGATCGATGTCATTTACGAATTAGATCATATCGCCCAGTCTTCAAAAACAGGGATTGTCAAGGATAAAAAACAGAATCTGCTGATTGGAATTGAGAAAGCGAATAAGAAATTTGGTATTTTTCAAGAATACCGCATTACGACTTATCCACTTGAAGTCGCAGCGATCACGAATCTAGATGATGCCAAGCTTAAGACCAGCGAAAAAGAGTCGACAGTGCTCAAGAAGAACCAAACGACCAAGCTTGGAAAGGTTCACTTTGCTTCACGTGACATGCAACTAGATGGGAAGACCGAAGTTGGAAAGATCTCTAGTGGTGTGAAGTTAGATCCGGCTCAGGCCTCTAAAAATAAGCTGGACTTGACTTTTAATTCGGAGAAACGTCTTCTTGAGGTTGAATTCCCGGAAGAAGTCAGCAATCCAACTGACATTAAGGTTGCAGTTAATGGTAAGGAAGTCGGCACAAGCACCTTATTTGAAGTTGATGTAGTGGCCCATCAAGAAATAGAAGTTCACGCTGTTTTTAACTTGAATGGTGAGAGCTATACAACTGAAAAGGCAAAAGTCACTATTGGAGAAACTTCAGATGATGATGAAGTCATCACTTTGAAACTTTCTAAAGATGTTATTAAACGATTGAAGGATGCTGAGACTGCACGTAAAGCTAAGGAAGAAGAAGCTAAGAAGGCTGAAGAGAAAAAGGCCTCTGTAACCTCCTTCCTTCAAGACTACCGCACAGATGTCTTCTCATCTGTCTCAAGTAGATCCAACAACTACTCCAAGTACTATGACACTTCAAGTGACGCCTACAAGGAAATGGTGGAGTGGACAACAGGTGGAGGAGTCAAGAAGGCTGAAATTGACTACTATACACCAGGTGTTTTTAATGTTCTTAGTGTTACTGAAGAGAACGGATCCATTATCGTGAAAACCCATGAAGAATATACTGTACACTATGTGACCAGCCGAAAAGATAGCCAGAGTAGCAAGGACAAGACCTATACTCTAAAACCAGTAGGGGATACCTACGTGATTACGGCTATTACGGTCACAGCTGGCAATTAGGAGATTAATGATGAAATTAAGCATGAAAAAATTGACGCTTGCAGGTCTTCTCATATTGAGTCTGGGAGCTTGTGGCCAACAGAACGATTCAAAGAACTCGGTACAAAATGAGCCTGCTTCCAGTAAGCAAGTCGATCAGTCATCCACTAGAAAAGAAAGAAGATCATCTGAAGCAAGTTCGTCTGATGATAACGAAAAGTCAACGAAGAAGGCTGGTGAAGTCACAGTAGACAAAGGTGTTTCCTTCAATGGTTCTTATTACAGTGTCCAAGGGAAGTCTGGAGATATCGTCATCGCCAACAAGCACTATCCCTTAGCTGCAGACTACAATCCAGGTGAGGATCCAACAGCTGTTGCGGCCTTGCACGAGTTGATTGCTGCCATGCAGGCTGAAGGCTATGCTATTAGCGATCAGTACAGTGGTTTCCGCAGTTATGAAACCCAGGTTGATCTCTACCAAAGCTATGTCAATCAAGACGGTGCAGCTGCAGCAGATCGCTACTCAGCTCGTCCTGGCTATAGTGAGCACCAGACAGGTCTAGCATTTGACCTCATCGATACTAGTGGCAATCTGGTCCAAGAAGCAGGCGCAAGTAAATGGTTGCTCAAGAATGCTGCTAAGTATGGCTTTATCGTCCGTTATCAAGAAGGAAAAGAAGCGAGCACAGGTTACATGCCTGAAAGCTGGCACCTTCGCTATATCGGAGAAGATGCAAAAGATGTCGCAGCTTCAGGAAAAAGCCTAGAAGAATACTTCAACTTTACCGGTGGCGATTACGAATAATAAGAATACCGCTCTTTCAGAAAGCCTGAAGGGGCGGTATTTTAGTGCTGAGAAGGACAAGAAAAAACCACTGCCAAGTGGAAGTGGTTTTGATACGTTTCTTATTTGAGACCGTATTTTTTGTTGAAACGATCCACACGTCCATCTGCTTGAGTGAACTTTTGACGTCCAGTGTAGAATGGGTGTGAGTCTGATGAAATTTCAACACGGATCAATGGGTAAGTTTCACCTTCGAATTCAACAGTCTCGTTAGAGTACTTAGTTGAACCACTAAGGAACTTATAACCAGTAGTAGTGTCCATGAAGACAACAGGGCGATATTCTGGATGGATATCTTTTTTCATTTTGCAATAATTCCTTTCTGCCATGGTCTCTTTCCGAGCCATAGATTGTTACTAAGCTAGTTTATCAAAAACAAAAGAGTTTGGCAAGGATTTTTACCAAATTTTTCGCATTTTATAAAGAAAAAAGTGAGAGAAGCTTATCCAATTAGGTAAGCTTTTCCCACTCTGTCTAACAGTCCTAGAAAGGAAATATTAGACATGTAAGATCAATAGAAATCTGTTTATTCTTGACCAGGTTCAGTAGTTGGCTGTTCTGGTTGTTGTGGTTGCCAAGGTTGTTGTGGTTGCCAAGGTTGTTGTGGTTGCCAAGGTTGTTGCGGTGCTTGTTGGAATCCTTGTTGCGGCTGTCGAGGCGCTTGTTGGAACCCCTGTTGCGGCTGTTGCGGCGCTTGTTGGAACCCTTGTTGCGGTTGTTGAGGTGCTTGTTGGAACCCTTGTTGAGGTTGTTGAGGTGCTTGTTGGAATCCTTGTTGCGGTTGTTGAGGCGCTTGTTGGAACCCTGGTTGTGGTTGTTGCGGCTGTTGAGGTTGTTGAGGCGCTTGTTGGAACCCTTGTCCTGGAGCAGGATGTCCAAACCCTTGTTGTGGTTGTTGCCATTGTTGTTGTCCAGGTTGACCTGGTTGTTGAGGTGATTGGACAGATGATGCAACAGACTGAACAAAACCTTTACCTGTTGATGCAAGTTCTTGGAATGTTCCTTTAGTGATTTTACCACCAGACATGGCAAGGAGTCCTGCGATAACAGTAGCGATACTTGCAAGAACAGCAAGAATCAAACCAAAACCAATAGAAACACCATAGTCACCAAAGTTAATAGCATATTTTCCGACATTAATCATATTAACGAGAGTTAAGATGGATTCGAGTACACCGATAACGATAACACCGATGGAAAAATTTTTGTTCATAGGTGAAGTAATATTTGAAAGGCAAGCTAGGACGATGGCCCCAATAGATAGGACGATGATGAACCATCCATCTCCACCATGTGTTCCACTGACACTGTAACTTCCGAAGGCTCCAGCATTAAATGAACCCCATGGCAAGAAGCTAGAAATAATAGCAAGAGCTGCTGCGACGATGATAAAAATACGATGCTTATGCATAATAGGTCTCCTTTTTTTGTGATTATTATAACATAAATAAGCTCAAACTGGAATGGAGTTTTAAGAAATTGTTCACATTTTTCTAAATTTTATTAAGATTCATTCGTTTTTTGTTCAAAATGAAAAAAGTCAGTCGTCTCCACTAGAAACAACTGACCTGCTTGCTTGATTTTCACTATCTATTTTGCCTTGGCAACTTCCTGTAGTTCCCGATAGATTTGCTCGTTCTCTTCTAAGGAATAAGAATTGGCTCCACTGGCGAGGGGGTGGCCTCCACCATCGTGGCGTTTTGCAATCTCATTGATCACCAGAGCCTTACTTCTCATACGGACGCGGTAGTGACCATCAGCTTGCTCGACAAAGATAGCCCAGACGCTGACGTCTTCGATCCGACCAGGTGCTGAGACGATCGCAGCGGTCTCGGCATCTGTGATTTGGTAGTGTTTGAGGAGCTCTTGGGTCAGGGTTACGCGACTAGCTCCATTTTCATCGATTTCGAGATGGTCATAGACATAGCCTTGAAGCTTGGCGATCTTGGAGCTCATGCTGTCCATCTGACGAGAAAGACCTGCAAAGTCAAAGTCAAAGCTACGAAGGTGGGCAACCATCTCGAAAGTCCGGCTGGTCGTCGAAGGATAGAGGAAGCGTCCAGTGTCTCCGACAATACCAGCATAGAGGAGACGGGCTGCTTCTGGACTGATCTCAAGCTGTTGTTCAAGAGCAAAGAGGGTGATAAGCTCACTCGTAGAGCTTGAATCTGTGTCTACCCAGAGGAGATCTCCGTAGGCATCGTCGTTTGGATGGTGGTCGATTTTGATCAGAAAATCGCTGCTCGTGTAGCGTTTATCATCGATGCGAGGGGTGTTGGCAGTATCGCAGACAATGACTAGGGCACCTGCATAGTCCTCATCTGTTACAGTATCCATGCTAGCCATCCAAGCAAGTGACGGCTCGTTATATCCGGTAGCTAGGACTCTTTTATCTGGAAAGTTGGTCTGGATGATTTCTTTCAGACCGACCTGGCTTCCAATCGCATCCGGATCGGGATTCATATGACGGTGAAGGATAATGGTATCGTAGTGGTTGATTTTCTCTAAAATGTCCTGTGTGATCTGCATATAGTACCTCATTTAATTCTCTTTCAATTTTAGCATAAGGAGGTCATTTGGAAAAGAAAAAGGTTGTCTAGCCTCAGGTGGACAATTTCCGAACAATGCTAGACTCCCAGTACTTCCCCATGCAAAATGCGCGCGAAAGTGGTATAATGTCATAAGATTATTATTTGGAGGGAATTATGACATTAGCAAAGATTGTTTTTGCAAGTATGACAGGAAATACCGAAGAGATTGCTGATATCGTAGCAGATAAGTTTCGTGATCTTGGTGTCGAGGTAGAAGTCGACGAATGTACAACAGTAGACGCAGAGGACTTTCTTGAAGCTGATATTGCAGTCGTAGCGACCTATACCTACGGTGATGGTGAGCTTCCTGATGAAATCGTAGACTTTTATGAAGACTTAGCGGGTCTTGACTTGAATGGTAAGATCTACGGTGTTGTTGGATCCGGTGATACCTTCTACGACGAGTTCTGTAAGGCAGTCGATGACTTTGATCGTGTCTTTGCAGCGACTGGTGCGGTCAAAGGTTCTGAGTGCGTCAAGGTAGACTTGTCAGCTGAAGATGAAGATATTGAAAAATTAGAAGCTTTTGCAGAAGAAGTCGTAGCAAAAGTGGGCTAATCCATAGCTAAGAAAGGTGTTTGCATGTTGCAGGCACTTTTTTATGGTTGAAATCCTTCAATAGCTGAATAGGGCTAGTAAGATTGCCCGATATTTGATAAAATGGGTAGCAAAAAGTAAGGAGGCCAGTGTATGGAACTAGAGAAGATTCGCCAAGAGATTGATAGCATTGATAAAGAATTGGTCCGTCTGTTAGAACGCCGGATGCACTGTGTGGAAGGTGTCATTCGCTACAAAGAAACCCATCAAAACCCAGTCTTGGACCGGGCTAGAGAAGATGAGGTCTTAGCCAATGTAGCCAGCTTGGTACAAGAAAAACGCTATGAAGAGACCATCCTTTCCACTTATCGGGATTTGATGAAGCGCTCCAGAGGCTACCAAGCCGATCAATTAGATGCGGACTAGGTGCTGAGATGACGATGAGTAAAAGAACCTTAGTGTATACCCTAGATGCCCTCATGATCGGAGCGATCGTTGGGGTGATTGATACCCTTTTTGGCCGTGTCTTGATCGGGATTGGAGAAGTTCGTACAGACTATCTCCTATATCTCTTGCCCTTTCTGGCTCTAGCAGGTATCTTGATCACCTATCTCAATCGCACCTATGGTGGCAAGAGTCAAAAAGGGATGGAACTTCTCTTTGAAGTGGGTGAGGGAAGGGAGAAAAACATTCCCAAGCGCTTGATCCCCTTGACCATCCTCTCCACTTGGATGACGCATCTCTTTGGTGGATCCGCTGGTCGCGAAGGAGTGGCGGTCCAGCTCGGTGGGACAGTGGCCCATGCTCTACGAAGAGATGGACTTGGCCCAGATGCTTCACGGATCTATTTGGTCACTGGGATGGCTGCTGGTTTTGGTGGGCTCTTTCAGACGCCTCTAGCCGCCATTTTCTTTGCTATGGAGGTCTTAGTGGTTGGAAGACTGGAGTGGCGGGCTCTCTATCCTGCGACCATTGCAGCCTTTGTCGCTAATTGGACCTCTCATACCTTGGGGCTAGAGAAGTTCACCCAGGTCATTTCAGACAAGCTTTCCTTATCGCCTCAAGTGATCTTGAAGTTGCTGGTCTTAGGAGTCATCTTTGGTCTGACAGGTAAGCTCTTTGCCTATCTTTTGGGGCAGTTAAAAATTAGCTTTGCCAAGACCTTTGCCAATCCCTATATGCGGATTGGAGTGGTCGGTCTAGGACTGAGTGTCCTCTTGTATCTGATAGGGACAGGTCGCTATACAGGACTGGGGACCAATTTGATCTCCCAAAGTTTTGCGGGAGCTGATGGGAAGAGCTTGATCACTGGAGCAGACTGGATCCTTAAGCTCCTCTTTACGGTGACGACCATAGCGGCAGGCTATAAGGGAGGAGAAGTGACCCCGCTCTTTTCTATTGGGGCAAGTCTAGGTGTCTGGCTAGCTCCTTTCTTTGGACTTCCGGTTTATCTAGTAGCGGCCTTGGGCTATGCTGCAGTCTTTGCAGGGGCAACCTCGACGACGATTGGCCCCATCTTGATCGGGTGTGAGGTCTTTGGCTTCCAGCATTGGCCGGCTTTTCTCCTAGGCTGTCTGGTCGCTACGCATCTCTTACCATCATTGTCTATCTATGGTGGGCAAAAAGTTGCGAAAAAGTTGCAATAATCCTTTACAAACGGACATTCTTTTGGTATTATAAACTTTGTGCGTAATGGAAGCACAAAAATACAGTTTATCCGCTGGGGGAGTAGCCCTCAAGATTGACGAAGATAGGAGAATAAAATGAATCCATTAATCCAAAGCTTGACTGAAGGTCAACTTCGTACTGATATCCCTGCATTCCGTCCTGGTGACACTGTTCGTGTACACGCGAAAGTTGTCGAAGGATCTCGTGAACGTATCCAGATCTTTGAAGGCGTTGTTATCGCTCGTAAAGGTCAAGGACACACTGAAATGTACACTGTTCGTAAAATCTCTAACGGTGTCGGTGTTGAACGTACATTCCCAGTACACACTCCACGTGTAGAAAAGATTGAAGTTGTACGTTACGGTAAAGTACGTCGTGCGAAATTGTACTACCTTCGTGCATTGCAAGGTAAAGCAGCTCGTATTAAAGAAATCCGTCGTTAAGACGAACAAGGAGGCGGGAGTGATCTCGCTTCTTTTTTATAGGTCCCCTTAGTTCAATGGATATAACAACTCCCTCCTAAGGAGTAGTTGCTGGTTCGATTCCGGCAGGGGACATAAATTTATGACGATGAGGGATTTTCTATTTGAATAGAGATTCTTTTTTTCGAGACTTTCCTTACAGAAAAATTTATATAAAAATAGTTTATCCACCTTTTAAAGGAACTCGTGCATGCGAGTTCCTTTTTGTGTTTAAATTTAAAGTCAAAAAAATTGAATACCTCCATATAATGAATTGATTTTTTAGGAGGGAAGGGGTAAAATTGTATTAATATAATAATCAATAGGAGGTTTGATTGTGAATGGTTTAGTTTTGGGCTTAGACATAGGTGTTGCTTCAGTTGGTGTAGGTATTCTAAAGAAAGATACTGGTGAAATTATTCATGCAAATTCTCGTCTTTTCCCAGCTGCAACAGCTGACAATAATGTTGAGAGAAGGACTAGTAGACAGGCTAGACGATTAAATCGTCGGAAAAAACATCGTAGTGTTCGTCTTCATGATTTATTTGAAGACTTTGGTTTGTTAACTGATTTCTCTAAGGTGTCAATTAATCTAAATCCTTATCAACTTCGTGTACAAGGGTTGGATGATCAATTAACTAATGAAGAGTTGTTTATCGCTTTAAAGAATATTGTTAAGAGACGTGGTATTAGCTATTTGGATGATGCTTCTGAGGATGGCGGTACAGTATCGTCTGATTACGGTAAAGCAGTTGAAGAAAATAGAAAATTACTTGCTGAAAAAACACCTGGTCAAATTCAACTAGATCGTTTCGAAAAATATGGTCAGCTTAGAGGGGATTTCACTGTAGTAGAAAATGGTGAAAACGCCGATTGATCAATGTTTTTTCAATATCTGCTTATAGAAAAGAAGCAGAAAGAATTCTTAGAAAACAGCAAGAATTCAATAATAAGATTACAGATGAGTTTATAGAAGACTATTTAACAATACTAACGGGAAAATGAAAATACTACCATGGTCCAGGGAATGAAAAATCACGAACCGATTATGGACGTTATAGAACAGATGGAACTACCCTAGATAATATTTTTGGTATTTTAATTGGTAAATGTACATTTTATCCTGATGAATATCGTGCTTCAAAAGCTTCCTATACTGCTCAAGAGTTTAACTTACTAAATGATTTAAATAATTTAACAGTTCCAACAGAAACCAAGAAATTGAGTGAGGAACAAAAGAAGATAATTGTCGAGTATGCGAAAACAGCTAAAACATTTTTATTCTTTAGAATTTATGTATGATCGTTTTACTAATCAATATCCAATAAATCAAATACCTAATAAACAAGAGTTTTTATCATCTTTAAGGAAGATTGGACCTTATTTATTTAGTTCTGACATTCTTCATATGAGTTTATCAATTGAGGATCAAGTAGCATTGAGAATATTAAACAATTTGTACCAGTATGAAATGAAAATAAAATTCCATATTGAACCAGTCAACCCAATGTTATTGAAGTATTTAGAAGAATAGTATTGACGAGTTATGTCTAAGACTTTATAATGGTTTTGAGCTACAAAAACCAAAATTGACGAATTTGAGGTTTTTGTACTCTCAAGATTTAAGTAACTGTACAACCCTGCAGTGGTAGCGGAATAATGGCTAAGAGTTTTTGTACTCTCAAGATTTAAGTAACTGTACAACTGAATGCGAGGGAATGGAAGTTGAGGAGGTTGAGTGAGTTTTAGAGCTGTGTTGTTTCGAATGGTCCCAAAACAATACACATCCAATCCATCCAAACATCACCGTTTTAAAGCTGTGTTGTTTCGAATGGTCCCAAAATGCCTTCAATAATTTGCAGTCACTAGCAGTCTCTATTACCCGTAGCCATTTATTGTTTTTTTAAGCTTTTATTGTTACAATATCCATATAGACAAAAAGACTGGTCTTCCAGCCTTTTTAATTGTTTTAAAGAAAGGTTTTTTATGAAACGCAAATCGATTTTGTTTCTATTTTTATTTTTGCTCTCGATTGGTCTGGCCTATGAGACGCAGTCTATCACAGCTGGTTGGATGACAGGCAGCCAGTATGGAATCATTGGTATCTCTGTCCTCTTGCTCCTAGTTTATGCGATTCCTGCTGTTTGGGCTCTCTTTCATTTCGCCAAGAAGTGGAAGTTGTCTTGGATTCCGGTTCTTTTTTCTCTTCTAGGTGGGGGATTTATCGCAGGTTGGTTGTCTAGTTTTGCCAATACCTATTTCCACGAGATGATTCAAGCGGTAGCGCCTAATAGCGACTTTTGGAACCAGTATGAGAGTGCCATCGCAGGCCCTCTCTTTGAGGAACCCTTCAAGTTGATTCCGATCTTCTTTGTCCTCTACTTGTTCAATGTACGTCGGATCAAATCCATCTTCCTTTTAGCGATTGCATCTGGTCTTGGTTTCCAGATTGTGGAGGACTTTGCCTATATCCGTCAAGACATGCCAGAAGGTTTCTCTTACGCAGTATCTGGCATTCTAGGTCGGATTATGAATGGGGTCGTATCACACTGGGTCTACACAGCCCTCTTCATGGTGGGTCTCTACTTGATCCTTCAAGCGACAAAAGGTCGCAAGGAGTTGATGCTGACGGGTTGGTTCTATTTTGTATCTGGTTTTGGCCTTCACTTTGTTGGTAATTCACCATTTGGCCAAATCGAGACAGAACTCCCTCTCGCTATTCCATTCTTGACAGCAGTAGGACTCTTCTTGATCTACCAAGCCTACCTCACTGTCCAAAGTCTGGACCAAGGAAATTAAGAATAGAAAAATCGTATGTTTGCAACATACGATTTTTTTGAATCTTATTTTCCAAGACAGAACTGGCTGAAGAGTTGGGTGATGAGCTCGTCTGGAGCAGCGTCTCCTGTGATCTCTCCAAGGATTTCCCAAGTGCGGGTCAGGTCGACTTGGAGTAGATCTACTGGCATGCCCATAGCCAGGCCTTCGTTGACTGCTTGGAGGCTTTCAACGGCTTTCTCAATGAGAGAGATGTGGCGGGCATTGGAGAGGTAAGTAGCATCTTGCTCGACCAGTCCAGCATTTTCGAAGAAGAGGGCATTGATCCGGTCTTCGATCTGGTTGATATTTTGGTTTTTCAGGACGGAAATTTTGATATGATCGGCAGGAATCTCGTCCAACTCGATTTGCTGCGGGAGATCGACCTTGTTGAGGAGGATGATGCGGTTGCTGTCTTGAGAAATTTCCAGCAACTGGCGATCCTGATCGGTCAAGGGTTCACTGGCATTGAGGACCAGAAGGACCAGGTCGGCTTCTTTAAGGGCTTTGCGAGAGCGCTCCACACCGATGCGTTCGACGATGTCCTCGGTCTCGCGGATCCCAGCCGTATCGACCAGCTTGAGAGGCACCCCGTTGATGTTGACGTATTCCTCGATGACGTCACGGGTGGTCCCTTCAATATCAGTAACGATGGCTTTTTCCTCGCGCAGGAGGTTGTTGAGAAGGCTAGACTTACCGACGTTTGGCCGGCCGATGATAGCAGTAGAGATCCCTTCGCGGAGGATCTTACCACGACGAGCTGTCTTGAGGAGATTGGTCAAGAGGGCTTCAAACTCAGTGGTCTTCTCACGGATGATCTCAGTCGTTGCTTCCTCTACATCGTCGTACTCAGGATAGTCGATGTTGACTTCGACCTGAGCCAGGGTATTGAGGATCTCTTGGCGCGTGTTGTTGATGAGATCAGAGAGGGATCCGTCCAACTGTTTGACAGCGATGTTCATAGCCTTGTCAGTCTTGGCGCGGATAATGTCCATGACCGCCTCAGCCTGGGTCAAATCGACCCGACCATTGAGGAAGGCCCGCTTGGTAAATTCACCAGGTTCAGCTAATCGAGCGCCTTCGCGGATCACTAATTGTAGGATTTCATTGGTCACCGCAATCCCACCGTGGGTATTGATCTCGATAATATCTTCTCGAGTGAAGGTCTTAGGAGAGCGCATGGCTCCGACCATGACTTCGTCGAGGATCTCATCCTTATCTGGATCTACGATATGGCCGTAGTTGAGGGTATGGCTAGCCACGCTATTCAAGTCTTTTCCTTTAAAAATCTTTTGTGCGATTTTAAAGCTGTCTGTTCCACTCAAGCGGACAATCCCAATAGCCCCTTCACCGAGCGGAGTCGAGATCGCAGCGATAGTATCAAATTCTCTAGTAATCATGTATCTTCTCTTTTCCTGTGTATTCTCTTCTATTCTATCGTAAACTAGCAAGAGGGGCAAGATATTGCTTTTGGAAGGAGAAGTTGAAAAGGTTTTCAGTTAAGTAGTGAAATCTGTCGGCCAATATGCTATACTAAATATGAATAGAAATGGAGGTCTATGATGGTAAACCTAAAAGAACAGGTAGGCATTAAGGCGGCTGAGTTTGTTACTGACGGCATGATTGTCGGTCTTGGTACAGGGTCAACTGCTTATTATTTTGTGGCTGAATTGGGACGTCGCATCAAGGAAGAAGGCTTGAAGATTACTGCTGTAACGACCTCAAGCGTGACTTATGAGCAGGCGGAAGGTTTGGGAATTCCTCTCAAAGCCATTGACGATGTAGAAGTAGTAGACTTGACCGTAGATGGTGCGGATGAAGTAGACCCAGCTTTGAACGGGATTAAAGGTGGGGGCGGTGCCCTCTTGATGGAGAAAATCGTTGCGACCAACTCAAAAGACTGCATCTGGATTGTCGATGAGTCTAAACAAGTGGAGACGCTTGGTGCCTTTAAACTACCAGTAGAAGTGGTTCAATACGGAGCAGAGAATCTTTTCCGTCATTTTGAGAAGAAGGGCTATTCACCAGCTTACCGTGAAAAGGATGGCCAGCGCTTTGTGACCGACCAAGGCAACTTTATCATTGATTTGGATTTGAAAGTGATCCCAGATGCTGAAGCCTTGGCAGAAGAGTTGGACCGGACTGTCGGTGTTGTCGACCATGGTCTTTTCTTAGGAATGGTTTCCAAAGTCATCGTTGGGACACCAGAAGGTCCAAAAATCATTAGCAAATCACTTTAAAAAGGGCATTTTGTCCTTTTTTCTGAGGATACGAAACTTATTTATAAAATTTTATATGAAAGCGTTACATTTTCAAAAATTTGTGTTATACTGTATTCAGTTTAAATTATAAAGGAGACATTCAAAATGCCAAAATTTAATCGTATGCATTTAGTTGTATTGGATTCAGTAGGGATCGGAGCAGCTCCAGATGCTAATAACTTTGTCAATGCCGGTGTACCTGATGGCGCATCTGACACACTTGGACACATCTCAAAAGCAGTTGGTTTGAATGTACCAAACATGGCAAAGCTTGGTCTTGGAAATATTCCTCGTGAACAAGCCTTGAAGACTGTTCCGGCTGAGAGCAATCCAACTGGTTACGCTACGAAGTTAGAAGAAGTCTCTCTTGGAAAAGATACCATGACAGGTCACTGGGAAATCATGGGCCTTAATATTACAGAACCCTTTGATACTTTCTGGAGTGGATTCCCAGAAGAAATTATTACTAAGATTGAAGAATTCTCAGGTCGTAAGGTCATCCGCGAAGCTAACAAACCTTATTCTGGTACAGCGGTCATCGATGACTTCGGACCACGCCAAATGGAAACTGGCGAGTTGATCATCTATACATCAGCTGACCCAGTTCTTCAAATCGCAGCTCACGAAGACATCATTCCTTTGGATGAACTCTACCGTATCTGTGAATACGCTCGTTCTATTACGTTGGAACGTCCGGCTCTTCTTGGACGTATCATTGCTCGCCCTTATGTAGGGGAGCCAGGAAACTTCACACGTACGGCCAACCGTCGTGACTTGGCTGTTTCACCATTTGCTCCAACTGTTTTGGACAAATTGAACGAAGCTGGTATCGATACTTACTCAGTCGGTAAGATCAGCGATATTTTCAATGGTGCTGGTATCAACCACGATATGGGCCACAACAAATCAAACAGCCACGGTATTGACAACTTGATCAAGGCTATGAAATCAGAAGACTTTAAACATGGCTTCTCATTCACTAACTTGGTAGACTTCGATGCCCTTTATGGACACCGTCGTGATCCACACGGTTACCGCGATTGCTTGCATGAGTTTGACGAGCGCTTGCCAGAAATCATCGCTGCCATGAAAGAAGATGATCTCTTGATGATCACGGCTGACCACGGAAATGACCCTACATACGCTGGTACAGACCATACGCGTGAATACATCCCATTCTTGGCTTATAGCCCTGCTTTTAAAGGAAATGGTGTCATTCCAGTTGGACATTTTGCAGATATCTCGGCGACTGTTGCCGATAACTTTGGTGTGGAAACTGCCATGATTGGGGAAAGTTTCTTAGATAAATTGGTATAAGATGATGAGCTATGCTTTACTGGTAAGGGGCATTAATGTCGGTGGGAAAAATAAAGTTGTCATGGCGCAACTTCGTCAAGAACTGACAGAGTTGGGGCTGGAAAAGGTTGAAACCTACATCAATAGTGGCAATATCTTCTTTACGACGGATCTTCCTCGGACTCAGTTAGTGGAGGAGCTGTCGACCTTCTTTGAAACCTACTATCCTTTCATACAGCGCTTTTCTCTCCTGTGTCGAGAAGACTATGAAGCGGAATGTGTGAACTTACCGGACTGGTGGACAGAAGAGATGGCTCGTAAGGATGTCCTCTTTTACACCGAGGGCTTGGATAGGAAATCCGTAGAAGAGAAGTTGCTTGCTTTAGATTTAGGAGAAGAAGTGCTCCACTTTGGCAAGCTAGCGATTTTCTGGGGGAAATTATCAGAAGCAAGCTATGCTAAAACGGCCTACCACAAACATCTGATGAAGATGCCTTTCTATCGTCAGATGACTATTCGCAATGCCAACACCTTTGACAAAATCGGTACATTACTTAAGAAATAATAGGAGGAACACAATGACATTATTAGCAAAAATCAATGAAACAGCAGCATTTTTGAAGGGCAAAGGAATCGAAGCTCCTGAGTTCGGTTTGATCCTTGGTTCAGGTCTTGGAGAATTGGCTGAAGAAATTGAAAATGCCGTCGTAGTAGACTACTCTGACATTCCAAACTGGGGTCAATCTACAGTAGTCGGACACGCTGGTAAATTGGTTTATGGTGATCTTGCTGGACGTAAAGTCTTGGCTCTTCAAGGTCGTTTCCACTTCTACGAAGGAAACCCATTGGAAGTGGTGACTTTCCCAGTTCGTGTCATGAAAGTTTTGGGATGTGAAGGGGTTCTTGTCACCAACGCTGCTGGTGGTATTGGATATGGACCAGGTACCTTGATGGCTATCACTGACCACATCAACATGACAGGTCAAAACCCATTGATCGGTGAAAACTTGGAAGACTTTGGTCCACGTTTCCCTGATATGTCGAAAGCTTACACTCCAGAATACCGCGAGACTGCTCATCAAGTAGCAGACAAATTGGGCATTAAGTTGGATGATGGCGTTTATATCGGTGTGACAGGTCCTACATACGAAACTCCAGCTGAAATCCGTGCATATAAGACTCTTGGAGCAGATGCTGTCGGTATGTCAACTGTTCCAGAAGTTATCGTTGCTGCTCACTCTGGTTTGAAAGTTCTTGGTATTTCATGCATTACTAACTTTGCGGCTGGTTTCCAAGAAGAGCTCAACCACGAAGAAGTAGTGGAAGTGACAGAGCGCGTCAAAGGCGACTTTAAAGGATTGCTAAAAGCGATTCTTGCTGAATTGTAAGAACCTTGGAAAGAATTGTGAGATCTCTTCAAACAATTCCCTATAAACGAAGACTAGTCCTAGCAGCTTGTCTGCTAGGGCTCATTTCGGGTTTAGCGGGTATCTTTCTTCATTACCTATTAGAATTAGTGGAAGGATTGGCTGTTGGTCGTTCAGAGCACCAGTCTGGCTTCTTGACGGATGGAGTGGCGCCTTCACGGATTTGGCTCAGTCTGTTTCTTGTTGGTGCCAGCTCAGCCTTGGTCTGGTATCTCCTCCAGCGAAAGGGAAACATTCTTTCTATCAAGGGCCAGATGAAGGAGGAGCCTTCACGTCCTCGTCTTCATTTCTGGGAGCAGATGCTCCATTCCACCTGGCAAATCATTGCCGTAGGAGCTGGTGCACCAGTAGGAAAAGAAGGAGCACCCCGGGAGATTGGGGCCTTGTTGGCGACTCCGCTTGGACGAGCACTAGACTTATCGTTTCAGGACCGCATCTTTCTGATTGCTTGTGGGGCTGGTGCAGGCTTGGCAGCAGTCTACCAAGTACCACTAACCAGTGTCTTTTTTATCTTTGAAACCTTGGGGCTGGCTTTTTCGATGAAACGCTTTGTCTTGGCCGGGATTACCACTTATGTGGCTGCTTATACGGCAGGTTTGGTCATTTCAGACAGAGCCCTCTATCAAGTGCCCGAAATAACTTGGTCACCTACAGTCTTATGGCAGATGGTTATCTTCATTACCTTCCTGACTCCAGTCGCCTGGCTCTTTGCCCGTTTCACAAAGAAGGCCTCCAATCATCGAATTAAGGACAAACGAATTCTTATCACTTTGCCATTAGCATTTGTTTTCCTAGCTGGTCTAGCGAGCTTCCAGCCCCACCTGCTTGGAAATGGGCGGATGATGGCTCAGGAAATCCTCAATGGGGCCACATGGCAGACAATCTTTCTTCTATTAACCCTAAAAGCTCTAGTCGTTCTGGTTACCTTTTGGGCAGGTTCCTATGGAGGGACTCTGACGCCTTCCTTTGCACTGGGAATGGCAGGAGCAGCCCTCATCTCTTTGGTACTTGGTGTTGGAAATACTCCAGCTTTCTTTCTCCTAGGTTCGGTTTGCTTTTTGACAGTGACTCTAAAGGCCCCCTTATCTGCAACTGGCTTGGTCCTTGGGTTTACGGGACAAGGGTTAACAGTTCTACCCTATCTCTTGCTGACAGCTTTTCTAACTGTTGGTTTCTCCAAAGGATTGGATCATCTCATGGGGAAAAAAATCAAGGAGTCTTCAGCTAGATAAGATTCAGTAGTTTTTATGTAGGGGATTTACCCTACAAGCTAGGTGAAACCTATCTTCTTATGGTATAATTTAAGTAAGCATATAAAGGAACCAGGCTTGTTGGGGCTGGAATAAACCTCACTTTTGATGCCGGACCTCTATGATGAATCCGGAAAGCTAGAGTTTGTGTTGCGATTTGAACATGAGCAGAAAGCTTTCTAAAAAATACACACAGAAAGGTAGAGCATGTGTTCTGATTTGAACACGAGCGGAAAGCTTTTCAAAACAAAAAATGAAAGGAAGGGTAGTTCGGGTTTGAATTGAACCCGGGCTAGAGGCTGTGTAAAAAAGATAAATCCTTCTAGATGCGTAGCATCTTTGTCGGATTTCCTATTTTTACTTTGCCTCTTTAACGCCCTTGGTATCTTAATTATGTCTATCCATATTGCTGCTAAGCAAGGTGAAATTGCTGATAAAATTCTCCTTCCTGGAGATCCTCTTCGTGCGAAATTTATAGCTGAGAACTTTTTAGAAGACGCTGTTTGCTTCAACGAAGTTCGGAACATGTTTGGTTACACGGGTACTTACAAGGGTCATCGCGTGTCTGTCATGGGGACTGGAATGGGGATGCCATCCATCTCTATCTATGCGCGTGAGTTGATCGTGGACTACGGCGTGAAGAAATTGATCCGTGTGGGTACAGCTGGTTCTTTGAATGGCGATGTCCACGTCCGTGAATTGGTCTTGGCGCAAGCTGCCGCAACCAACTCAAACATCATCCGTAACGACTGGCCTCAATACGATTTCCCACAAATCGCAAGCTTTGATTTGCTAGATAAGGCCTACCACATTGCCAAAGACCTTGGTATGACCACTCACGTTGGTAATGTCTTGTCTTCTGATGTCTTCTATTCAAACTACTTTGAAAAGAACTTGGAGCTTGGTAAATGGGGCGTAAAAGCTGTGGAAATGGAAGCAGCGGCTCTTTACTATTTGGCAGCTCAATACCATGTGGATGCCCTTGCCATCATGACCATTTCTGATAGCTTGGTTAATCCAGATGAGGATACGACTGCAGAAGAACGTCAAAATACTTTCACTGATATGATGAAAGTTGGTCTTGAAACCTTGATCGTAGACTAATGACAGAATACCTTCATGATGAATGGCTCTACGATCTTCAGACCTACCAGTATAGTCGGGCCCTTCGCTCTGCTAAGAAGCAGAAAGGCGTGCCAGAGCTGGTCTTGACCATATTGCAGTTAATGGCCGAGCGTCGAGAGCTCAATATCCAACCGATCATGAACCAAAAGTTGAAAACCGAGTTGCTAGAAGTGACTGGTTTTCAGCTTTTTTGGCATGAGGACCCAGAAGAGGAACAGTTGGCTAACTACC
>NZ_CAJPOU010000012.1 GCF_905372335.1 Streptococcus sp. A12 | reverse complement strand
AGACCAGTGATTTCACGTACAACTTTGATAACGCCGACTTTCTTGTCGCCTGCAGATGTCAATTCAACGTCGAATGAATCTTTAGCAGCACCAGCGTCAGCAGCACCAGCTGCAGCAACAGCTACAGGAGCAGCTGCAGTTACACCAAATTCTTCTTCGATAGCTTTTACAAGGTCGTTCAATTCAAGGATTGAAGCTTCTTTAATTTCAGCAATAATGTTTTCAATGTTCAATGCCATTGTTATTTCCTCCAAATAAGTTTTAAATTTTATAATATTTTTTTCGTAGCTAGGCTACGCTGCGTAGCTTAAGATTAAGCTGCGTCTTCTTTGTTGTCTGCAACCGCTTTGACTGCAAGAGCAACGTTGCGCACTGGCGCTTGAAGTACAGAAAGGAGCATAGAAAGAAGTCCTTCGCGGTTTGGAAGAGTTGCAAGAGCAAGGATCTCTTCTTTTGATGCGACAGCGCCTTCGATTGCACCACCTTTGATTTCAAGTGCGTCAGCGTTTTTAGCAAAGTCGTTCAAGATTTTCGCTGGTGCGATAACATCTTCGTTAGAAAATGCTACTGCAGATGGTCCAACAAAAACAGATGCAAGATCTTCAAGACCAGCTTTTTCAGCTGCACGACGTAAGATTGAGTTTTTAATAACTTTATACTCAACTTCGCTTCCACGAAGCTCACGACGAAGAACTGTATCTTGTTCTACTGTCAAACCACGAGCGTCAACAACGACGATTGATGCAGCAGCTTTCATTTTCTCAGCTACTACGTCAACTAGTTCCGCTTTCTTAGCAATAATTGCTTCACTCATTAGTGTGTTCACCTCCGTAATTATTTTGCTTGGGGAATTTTTCCAAAAGAAAAACGCGCCCAAACCTAGACACGAAAGTACAATACGCTTCTTTTACATGATACGTTTTGTCCTCGGTAGGATCTTTATGAGTCAAGCTCCCCTACTGTCTTAGGCAGTTTTTTCAAACCGTTATTTAGTGTATCACATAAAAAAAAAGAATGCAAGTATTTTTGCAAACTTTTTTTAAAAATTATTAATCTTTATAGATAGTCTTGGTACGATTGAGCCATGCATAGGCCAAGCCCATGATCATTCCTCCACCTACCCAGTTACCTACAAAAGTGACTGCATAATGACGAAGCACATTGAAGAACTCTAAGTGAGGCAAATCTTTCGAAATAGAGTTAAAAGTAGCTAATGAGAAAGAAGCAAAGTTTGCCGCGATGTGTTCATTCGTAAGGAAAACAAACATATAAATAGCTGACAAAGCCATCAGAACTTTAGCTGTTTCATCTTTAAAGAAGAGGTAGGACAAGATGGCTATATTAACAAAGATGTTGGCAACAACCCCTTCAAAGAAAACCAATTGATTAGAACGTTGCAACTTCATCTCTACAACCGAACCAAGGAAGCCTTTTGGATTCAAATGAGCAAAAGCACTTGTCTGACTGAAGAGAAATGCGAGGAACAAGGCACCAACCAGATTAAAGAACGTACAATATAGCAAAATTTCTAAAGCTTTCTTCCAATTAATTTTCTTTAAATAAACACCAGCTGTCAGGTACATCATATTGGAAGTCGTTAACTCACTATTTAAGAAGAGTAAATAAACCAATCCCCAAGCAAAAATAAAAGGGAACAAGAAACGACCAGAACCTGGCAAGAAAGTATTGAGAAGATCTGCACCCACAATCCCAACTGCTGTACTCATGGTAAGAAATGCACCCGCAAACATAGAGCGAACAGCATAACGAGCCTTAGAATCTGTATATAGTTCTTCCTTCTTTTGACATGCTGCCTCTACTTTAAGAACAAAATTTGATTCTCCCATCTGAATCTCCTTAAAAATTGAATTTGTGAACTTCTTCATTATATCATAGATAGAACCTCCTGAAAAGGTTTTCAGAAAAATAATATAAAAAATACTGTTTTCAATAAAAAATGATATAAAACGATTTAAAACGACTAAAAGAATAAACAGACCTTAATGGCCTGTTTATCATTCAATTTAATTCATATCTTACAAGAAACGATTTGCCCATGCGATATCCAAGTTCAAGATTTCTTGAGTTGTATATTGTTGGCGATACGGGTTGTAGACTGTACCTTCATAGCCACCATACACACTTGGCGAATCATACTGAGTAAGGTTGTAAGTTTCGATAATATGGTTCAATTTTGCATAGTAACTTGTATCAGTAGCATAGACACCCGTTAAAGCAGCTGTCGCATCCTGGTAGCTTGTTGTATTGCTCTTCCAAGCTCCTGCAAAATGACCTTGTTTCAAAACAGCAACATAGTCTTGCAATGATTCATAGTAGCTAGGGTATGAACGGAAAGCATCGTTGATGGTATAGGCATTTCCATTACCGTCATCTTCCCACGTCTGCATCAAAGCTGATTGACCAGAATAACTACCTTTAATACCAAAGAGGTTGTAGTGTGGATAAGATGACAAACCAGATTGACCAGCTCCGCTTTCTAAGATGGCTTGAGCAATCATAACAGAAGCATAAAGATCATTTTCTTGACCAAGCTGACGAGCAGATTCACCGATTTGTGAGATAAAAGTTTCTGTTGGATCTGCGTATTGAGTATAAGCACCATCATTAGCATCAACGTTACTTACATGCTCACTCATAGCTGCCGCTACTGTTCCTGCAGCTACTAGAGCCACTATAGATCCAATCAGTTTCGATTTATTTAGTATTTTTTTCAATGTGATAATCTCCTAATGTTTTAATGAAAACTCTTTAAGATGATTATAGCACAGAAAAGCATTAAATTGTTGAGCTCAATATTACATTTTAATTACAATATCGAGATAAATCAAATAAATAAATAACAGGTTAGAAATAATATGATTTATTCCGAAAAACTATAGTCAAAAATTGCGTCCCAAGCTTCTTCTACTCCCGTTTTATTAACGGATGAGAAAATGATAAAGGTATCTGTTTTATCAAAATCCAGCTTCTTCTTGATCATCGATTCATGCTTGTTCCATTTTCCTCTTGGAATTTTGTCGGCTTTGGTCGCAACCAAGATAACAGGGATCTCGTAATATTTCAAAAACTCGTACATCTGGACATCATCATCTGAGGGTTCATGACGAAGATCAACCAGGCTGACAACAGCTCTTAAATTCTCTCTCGATGTCAGATATTCTTCGATCATTTTGCCCCATTTCTCGCGTTCTTTTTTGGAGACACGAGCATATCCATAGCCAGGTACATCGACAAAACGAAGTTTGTCATCGATATTAAAAAAGTTCAATAATTGTGTTTTTCCTGGTTTTCCTGATGTACGGGCCAAGTTCTTGCGATTTAGCATGGTATTAATAAAAGAAGACTTGCCGACATTTGATCGACCGGCAAGTGCAACTTCTGGGATATCATCTTGAGGATAATGGCTTTTATTGGTAGCGCTCAAGAGAATATCCGCATTATGAGTATTTACTTTCATAGAATTTCTTTCTAGGCAGTTTCTAAAATTGGTTTTTCAGTTCCGTTAACTGCTTCTTTGGTGATCCGAACCAGTTTAACATCTTCTTGACTTGGAACTTCAAACATCACATCCAACATCGTTTCTTCGATGATGGAGCGTAGTCCGCGAGCACCAGTCTTACGTTCGATGGCTTTGCTTGCAATTTCTTCAAGTGCTTCGTCATCAAATTCCAATTCAACGTCGTCAAAGGATAAGAGAGCTTGGTATTGTTTCACCAAGGCATTTCTTGGTTCTTTCAAAATACGAACCAAGTCATCCACTGTCAATTGCTCTAATGCAGCAAGAACTGGAAGGCGACCGATTAACTCAGGGATAATACCGAATTTTTGGATATCTTCTGCAATGATTTCTTGCATATAAGAGCTTGATTCATCGATGGCTTTGTTGTTTTGACCAAATCCGATGATCTTCTCACCTAAACGTTGCTTCACGATTTCTTCGATCCCATCAAAGGCTCCACCGACGATGAAGAGGATGTTCTTGGTATCGACTTGGATCATTTCTTGTTGTGGGTGCTTGCGTCCGCCTTGAGGTGGCACGCTGGCTACAGTTCCTTCGATGATCTTCAAGAGAGCTTGTTGTACCCCTTCACCAGACACATCACGGGTGATAGAGACATTCTCACTCTTCTTAGCAATCTTATCGATTTCATCAACATAGATGATCCCACGCTCTGCACGTTCAATATTGAAGTCAGCAGCTTGCAAGAGCTTCAAAAGGATATTTTCAACGTCTTCTCCGACATAACCCGCTTCTGTCAAAGCTGTCGCATCCGCAATGGCAAATGGCACGTTCAAGCTCTTAGCGAGTGTTTGAGCCAAGAAGGTTTTTCCTGAACCTGTAGGCCCCACCATCAAAATGTTTGATTTTTGAAGATCCACATCATTGTCTTCTTCACGATTTTCGTGGAAGTTAATCCGTTTGTAGTGATTATATACCGCTACTGAGAGGGCTCGTTTAGCACGATCCTGGCCGATAACATAGTGGTTAAGGATATTGAGGAGTTCAATTGGTTTTGGAACCTCTGAGAGGTCTGCCAAGACTTCCTCAGCTAGTTCTTCACGAATGATTTCTTGAGCTAACTCAACACATTCATTACAGATAAAGGCGTTGTTCCCTGCGATAATCTTCTGTACTTCGTCTTGGTTCTTACCACAAAACGAACAATAAACCATCATATCATTTGATTGATTTGTAGGCATTTTCTTCTCCCGATTCTAAAGTCTGTTTGTAATTTATTTAAATAAAGTCATATAAAAGGCGTGAATCGAATTCACAAGATTGGTAAAGGCATTTAATAAGAAAAGGGTGGCTAAGCCATAGCGCTTCTTCCGAAGAGTCTGGGAAGCACATACTAGGCAAATCACGCATAAAACCGCTGTAAAAAAGCCAAAGATACTACGTTCCATGAACTAGTTTTCCTTTCTTTCAAAATGTCTAATGGTAAAGTCATAAGGGTTTTTTTCGTCTTTTTCGATCGTCCGCTCGTCCAGTAACTGGAACTGATCCCAATGGAAGTCTTCTGGGAAATACGTATCTCCTTCTAATTGGGCATCGATGACAGTCTGATAAAGCTCCTCTAGATAAGGCTCGAAAAGGCGAATCACCTTCTCCCCACCGATAATAAAGAGTGACTGATCCTGATCCTTATACCAGTCTAAAACATCTTCTACGGAAGTTTTTAACAAGACCTTTTCATTATCTACATCATACTTGTCATCTCTAGAGAGAATGATATTGGTCCGATTTGGAAGGACACGTTTGTTTAACCCTTCGTAGGTAACTCTCCCCATAAGGATCGCATGGCCCGTTGTCGTTTGTTTAAAGTGTTGCAATTCAGCTGGTAAATGCCAAGGCATGACCTGGTCCTTGCCGATAACTCCATTCTTTGTCTGAGCCCAAATACCAATTACTTTCTTACTCATTCTTACATCCTTTACACTGATACTTCTATTTTATCAAATTTTTTTAGAAAAGACTGTTTCCAACTATTGGTTCATTGACCAAAACTTTACAAGTTTTTCGTCAAAAAAACCGCGATTTATCGCGGTTTTGATCAGACAAATTCTAAGACTTAGTCTTCTTTTTTGCGTTTAGCAAGTCCGAATAATGAGAGACCTGCCAAGGCACTGAGAAGAGCAAGACCCGTTTTTGAACTTTCCTCTGTACCAGTTTCAGGAAGAACTGCTGTTTCATCTGATGGATTGATAAATGTAGCCTCCTTAGTCACTAAAACTGGTTTTTGATCTGGTGTTGGCACTGGAGTAATCTTAGGTGTGTAAGTCGTTTCAGCTGGTGTGCCGATGGCATCATTAACTTGAACTTTAACGGCAACCACATCACCTGTGTATGTCTTATCTGTTGGTGTGAAGATTACAACACCTGTTGTTGAATCAATTGATGAAGTACCAATTGGTGTTTTACCATCTTCTGCATATGCTTGAGTTATACCAATAACTTCATTTCCATCTTTATCCAAAAGCTTATAGCTGTTTTCTTTCAGTGGAATTTGTTTGTCTTGACCATTTACATTAACTGTAGCCCCCTCAAAAGTAGGTGTTCCAGTTTGTACAGTACCCTGAATATCATTAGATGTTGCAGAGGTTGCTGTTGGAGCGGCAGAAAGTACAGTTGGTGTGTATTTGGCATCTGCTGTAATTGTAGCTTTATTACCACGCTCATTTGTAATAGTCGCAGTTACTTGGAAAGGTTTCAAAAACTTCACTTTTACAGAGATAAAACAGGGATTCGCTACACGTCAGTAGGCGTGAGAAACCTTGATTTAACGCGATTCTTGAAATTATAAACTTCAATGTATTGCATTAAAAATCTACCGAATAACTACATTTTTTGAAATAAGAATATTGATTCGGACAATTAAAAGCGAGAGAAGCTTCAACATGTAGCTTTTCTTTTTTTAGGCTTATTCCGGTATCTATTTTTCTTAACCTTATTATTGGACTCTTACTATATATTCAACAAACTTCAGTAAGCAATATTTAATTTTAGTTTTAACACTATCTTGAAAATTGCTGAAGAATCTGACATTTGCAGAAATAAACAGATATCGATACCAAGGATAAAATATTACTTTTCAATAATTAATGAGTATTACAATATAAGTACAAATAAGAAAATATCTAAATCCGTAACCTCCTAAAGGTTGACTGATCTAGATATTTTTCTTTCTAATGTCGATGAAATATTGATCTGAAACCTAGTATCAAGACATTATTTCTGAGCGCTACCACTTTTTATTCTATATTAAAGTATTTGAATTAGAATTTTAGAAAATATTTTAATTCTAGTCTTCTTTTCTTTTGGCTACGTAAAGAGTAAGTAATATTCCACTTCCTAAAAGAACTGAAATAACTTCTGTTTGACTTCCAGTATTTGGCAATGCAGTGTTTCTTTGACTAGTGTGTTCAGAAAAATTAAAATCAGATACCTCTGTATTTGTTTCACTTGGTACGGGAACAGCTACTACGTTAACTGAAGTATCCTTACCTGGTTTGTCGTCTTTCTTCTCTTGTGGTTCGACTTCACGTGGTGGTTTTGGTATATTACCTTTTGGTTCTTGTGGTTCGTCTTTACGTGGTGGTTTTGGTATATTACCTTTTGGTTCTTGCGGTTTGTCTTCAAGCGGTGGTACTGGTTTATTAACACAAGTACAGTTACCATCTTTTCCGTCTTTACCATTCTTCACAACTATTTCTTGTCTTGTTCCATCTGGATTGGTGATAACAATAGTATGAGTTCCATCTTGATTTTCGTTTGTTACAATCGTTGGAGACTTACCATCAATTCCGTCACGTCCATTTGTTCCATTTTGTCCATCACGGCCTTGAAGACCTTGATCACCCTTGTCTCCTTTAGCTCCCTTGATGTTAGCTACTAGTTGCCACTCCCCATTTTTCTTAACAAATACGTCTCCTGTTGTTGTATTAATGAATGTATCGCCATCTTTTCCATCTTGGGCTGTTGGTGTGTTTGTTCCGTTTAGGATATCTTTTCCGTCTCGGCCGTTTTGTCCTGGTAAGCCTTGAGCTCCATCTTGACCACGTTCACCTTGAAGACCTTGATCACCCTTGTCTCCTTTTGGTCCTTTGATGTTAGCTGCTAGTTGCCACTCCCCATTTTTCTTAACAAATACGTCTCCTGTTGTTGTATTAATGAATGTATCGCCATCTTTTCCATCTTGGGCTGTTGGTGTGTTTGTTCCGTTTAGGATATCTTTTCCGTCTCGGCCGTTTTGTCCTGGTAAGCCTTGAGCTCCATCTTGACCACGTTCACCTTGAAGACCTTGATCACCCTTATCTCCTTTTGGTCCAGCTACTCCATCTTGGCCATCTTTGATTACAGATGTTCCTAAAACAGTATCTGTTCCTACATCGAACTGGTTATTCGCATTTTTGTCACTATAGAAGGTTAACGTAGTTTCTTTCTTAGTTTCATCTCGATCTACTTTGACATTTGGAGTTTCTCCATCTTTACCATTCTTGATAATTGTTTCAACAGGGTTAGCACCCGGTTGTGAAATCGTAATGGTATGAGTTCCGTCATTGTTTTCCTTCACTGTAATTGTCGGAGTTGACGGTGTTAAGTCTACAACATCTATCGTAATGTCTTTTGTAATTGACTTAGTTTTACCAGCATTTGTCACTGTTACTGGTATATCAAATGCTCCAGCTACTGTTGGTGTTCCTGAAATAGTCTTAGCGGATTCATCGTATGTTACACCATCTGGAAGTTTGGTCTTATCAACCGTTAATGTAGCACCTGCTGGTACTGCAAACGTAATTGGACGAAGACCATTTTTACCTAGCGCAATCATTTGACGATCATTTTTTATGTCTAATGTTACTGGATCATCTACTACTGTTACAGTGATAATCTCTTCTGCAATACCTTTACCTAATGTTTCAGAATCCAATGTTGCTTTTAAACGAACTTTATAAATACCAGGCTTGGTTGGAGTACCGCTAATTGTATGCGTTGCAGGATTATAATTTAAACCTGCAGTTGATTCAAGATACGAATCTAAGTCTGTTTCCGGTAAGTCTACGCTTAGATAACGAGCTACTAAACTTGAATGTTCACTGTGAGAAACCACCATATTTTTAATAGTTTCACCCAGACGAATCATTTGTTCTTTTTCAGTAACATTAATACTTACCGGAAGTGGGCGAACATTAATTTTAATATGTCCCCCATCAACTGGAGATTCTGCCATTTCTGGGAAAGTAGCTTTATATGGAATTAAGTACTCTCCAACTTTAGATGGTGTTCCAGAAATTGTTCTACTTACTGAATCATAAGTAACTCCTGGTGGTAATTGACTTGTATCTACCTCCAATCTCGCTTTATTGTCAGAAGGAGTCAGTACAACATTGTCTATCGCAGTTAGAACAGTCTTCTCTTGTTCCTTATTATCAACGGTTACAGTTAAATCTCGTGAAGTTACATTAATCGTTAACGTTGCACTTGCGGTTGAATTGCCACTAATTGTTGGATTCGTTGCTGTGAAAGTTGCTGTATAAGTTCCGACTTTTGTAGGAGTTCCTGAAACAGTTTTTGTCGTAGCATCATAGTTCACACCTGGAGGTAGTGAGCCTGAAGTTATTGATAACACCGCTCCATCTGCTTGTAGATTAATCGGTGGCAGTTCATCTAAAGCTTTTACTGTTTTTGTATTATCCGGAATAGAAAAGTTTAATGGCACACTGTTTACTGTGATATTTATATACCCATATGTCGATTGATTTGTGCCACCTGAAGTAGTTCTGTTAACATAGCCAAAGACTTGGAAAGTACCTACTTGAGTCGGAGTACCTGTGATTGTTTTTCTGTCCGAAGACCAGCTTAAACCTCTTGGTAAAGTACCTCCAACTGAACTTACAGTCGCATTTGCAGGAATTTTAAGTGTAATTGTAGGTATTTCATTACCTGCTGTAAACGTATAATTAGCTGTTGGAACAGTAAAGTTTCCTGGCGCTACTGTCAAATCGACTACTTTAGTAATTGAAACCCCATCTTTAGTAGCAGTAACCGGAATCACATAATGTCCTTCATATAGTCCAGTGCCTGATAATGTTTTGCTATTGCTATCATACATAACACCATCTGGCAGTGTTCCTACTGTGACTGTAGCACCTTCAGTTGCTGTTACAACCATATCTGCGAATTTAGTTCCTTCTGAAACTGTTTGCTTATCATTCGTTATAGATAAAGTTAAATCAGAAACTGGTAGCGGTGTAACTGTATAGGTAAAGCTTGTCTTAATCTGACGACTTTGACCTTCATTATTGGTATAAGTAGCAGTTACAATCGCTGTTTGTGGTGCATCTGTATGTTTTAAGGCATAACCTGTTAAACCTGTATTGTCAGCATTAGGACTTAGATAGAAATGTCCTCCATCAGACTCAACTGATATACTCGTAATCTTACTACCATTTGTCATTGAAACAGGAATAGTTGGGATAGCTTGCCCTTCTTGCCAGCTTTGATTAGAAATAGGATTTAGACCATCCATCACCTCGAAAGTAAATTCCCGTAGCGGAGCATCTTCTCCATAGTGTCCATCCTTAGCCTTTGCTGTAATCTTATGTACACCAATAGGTAAAATTACTCCATCTTTTTTGGTAATCACGTATTTAGTTGGATCTTCTGCACTTCTTGTAATGCTAACTCCCTCAGGAGCTTTTATATCTATCAACTCTGCATTTTCTTTATTCAATACCAACTCGCCTAATTTTTGAAGGGCAGTAGATTTAGGAACCGCAACTGGTGTTGGATTTTTTACTTGATAAAGCTTATCCGCATGAAGCAAAACATCTGCATGTGTTAAGTAATCATTTAATCTATTATCAGGCTTATTAGCAACTGAACGTTCCTCCGTTCTGACTGGAACTGTAAATATTTTTTCAGTTCCAAAACTATCCGTCGTTTTAAACTTAATTGTAAAGTTGGCTTGCTGTTTAGGAAGTTTAGTAAAACGTACTCGATAAGGAAGCTTATCGACATCTTGAGAATCAGCTTTCCAAGAATTTTCAGGTTCCAATTTAGAAACATCGACTAGTTCGTATGCTACATCTGCATTGGTATCTATACGTTCAAATTTATCAATCCTTACCTTATCTAGGGGAACAGAAGAATCGCTAAATCTTAATCCAAACTCTGTATAGTAATGAAGCGTATCTTTTTTGGCATCTTTAATTGTTCTTATAGTGTTTTTATTCTCTAAATTATTGTTTCCTCTACTAGAAGAACCATATAGGATATTTGGATTATAAGAACGGACAGTTTCACTATCATAACCTATAGCATAACCAAAAGTTGTTGTAGGAATAACCAAACCATCATCTGAACCGTTTGCAGCACTAGGATTAAAATATTGCAAAAGATATGGGTGTGTATTTATTTCATAGGTACTAGGATTTTTAATAATTAGTGATTGACTACTTCTATAAAAACCATCTTTAGAAACTAAACCAATATCATAAGTCCCCTCTTTAACCGTCTTGTCTAAGGTTATTTTCCCTGAAATCCTCTGATTAGTAGAATCGTAAGTCAAACCTAAATCTTTAGCTCCTTGAGTCAATTCCACTTCCGTTTTAGGATCTATACGGCTAGTTCCTGTTTTATAACTTAATGTTATGTCACTTCCATCTTTAGTAACAGTAGAATAGCCACTCTCATTTTCTACCGTAATATAGGGTAATTCATTAACCGATTTTATGATTAGACTTGTCGTATAATCTTGATTATTATATCTGAAGCCAACATTGTAAGTCCCAGGCTTTACCGTAACTGGAACATTTCCAGATAGGCCGAGAATAGTGTCCGAAGATCCCGATGCATTAGTAAAAGATTTTTCTCTGATACTTAACCCCAATTTTCGGGCATCTTCATTTAAGGTTAACCCATTTCTTACTGCTGAAAATCGAGAATAATCAGTATTACGAGAGGATGAAAGATCGGTAGAAATATCAAACTCGACATTAGGTGCCATAGTTGCTCCGTAGGAGTAGATCGTCGTTGCCCCCTTTGGAATGAGCACAGCTGGTTGACTCGTCGTCTCTGCTTCCAACATATAACTAATTTCACCTGAATGACCCATTTTTTTGAGTTGGTTCCAGACTGCTTCGATAGCTCCTGATAAGTTTGTGTAAGATGGATCAAAGGCTGTATTTGATCCTTCCATTAACTTGACTGAATTTTTGGTTTCTGTTAGAAGTTGATTATAACGACGAAGCGCTTCTCCAATGGCAGTTTTTTGAGTTGAGTCCGTCAGACTACTTAGGAATTTTTCAGCTTCTTTTTTTACTACCTCTGCTTCTAATATGGTCGTTTCCAATTGATCCTTGTCAGGATTTGTAACTTCCTCCTTTTCCTCCAGTTTCACCAGAGAAGCATCTACCAGTGGTTTTCTATCAGATTTTTTTTGAATAGCCTCTGCCACTTCTTTTGGCAGCATTTCTGGCTGAACTTTTGGATCCTTTTCTGTAGAAACTGCTTTTTCTGAATTAAAAATACTTGCTTCAATTGACGGTTGAGTTGCAACTGGTTTTTCTTCCAATTGATCTGACTCAGGTATAGGAACAACCTGGGTCAGATCAGTGTCTACAGTAGCTAGTTCTGACTTTGGTTGAGATTCCACAAAAGCTGGTACATTTTGCTTTTCCGATTGAGAACCAATCACTTCACTGGCGTGTACGATTGGAGCATTAGCTACAGCTCCTATAAAAAACTGCCCAATCAAAACAGAGGCCACACCGACACTGAACTTCCTGATGGCAAACTTTTGACGCTTTTCAAATTTCATGTATATACTCCTACTTTTTTTATAAATCCCCTATAATATTTATGTGGTTTGAAATAGTTTATAGAGTTAAAAAACTACATATATTTGGTATTATAATATTAATAATATCCAGTACTATTTTACTCCTTTTATGCCTTTAAAGCAAGCTGATTGTATAGTTACTGGAGCTTTTTATCAGGTGTTGCAATTGAAGGTCTTAATTTCTCTTGATATATAGAGCTTATGAAGGCTTCTTTGTTTTTTCCATTATGCTAATATGTTGATATTTGTATAAGTTTCTCTAAAAGATTGTGTACACAATTATTCTTAATGGGGTTCCCCCATTCCCCTCTTTCTTTACAAAACTTTTTTTCTTTTCCCTTTCTTCCTTCCTAATCCTCATCTCTATCTTAACAATTATCATTTTACTTCCATTATCAAGTTAATTTGCTGTTACAAATCTACCTTATTCTCCCTCCCCCTTATGAGTGCTATGGTTTTTTTATTTTTTCTAAACTTTATTCACTTTATTGTCCGACAATATAAAAAATCTCCTTGTAAATAAGAACAACAATCCATCTCATGAAACTAAACCGAGCAAGAGCCCATTCACTATTTTTGTCTAAAAGAAAGATAAAGAATTATGACAAAATAACAAAAGTCAAAATAACCTAAAATTAATAAGATCGCTATCCGAATAGAAAATGAAATCAAGGGAGCGATTGAACGTGGCGACTGGAAAAAAGTTGCCCAACTTCTATCAGTAGCACTCGAAAATGCCGAGAGGAAAGAGCGGTATTATGGAAAAATTCAAGGAATTTTATGAGGAGATGGGCGCTAATTTTAAAAAGCATGAATTGCTAAAATACCCGCTAATTTTTGTAACTATATATGGCAACTACATGTTCGATAGAAATGAACTTGCAGCCCTAAAAAACGTTAATCTGCTTTAGGACTACCAAAGACTATGACTTTCATCTGTTTCGTCATACACACGTCTAGGATGTTAAATGCTGGTATGAACTGAAAAAAACTACCAAATAGAATGGAGCACAAGTCTATCACAACAACCATGGATGCTTACGCTCAGTTGCCACCTACAAAGAAGTTCGAGGTAATGGATAATTTCTTATTTAGGATAGAAGAACTAGCAAGCGGATTTTATCACTACCTTTAAACTTCAAAGCGCTACAATCCTTGATAATATAGGGGATATAGGTCAATTATTTAACCCTTGCAGCGACTAAATAACCAGTCATGATTTCCTTTTTTTATAGATTAAACCAACCTGGAGAGCTGTTTCTTCATTGACTTCTGTAGTCGTGTTGGTCCAATTTGCAGAATTTCCGAAAACTATCCAGTTGATCTGTTTCGTGAATTCTTTAGCTGAAAAGGTTGAATAGTCTGACTTCTCAACTTTAGGAGTTGATGTTGGGCCTTCTACATCATTCGCAATCAAGTTAGGATCATTGGCATCACATATAGCTAGACGTTTGCGACGCTTCCCAGTGTTTTCTGCTAATACTGTTGGAACTGTCTCTTCATTTGCTGGTGCTTCTACGCCTGTAGAAACTGGTTCTTTATTATCACTTATTGTTCATTTTGGCCCCTTGTTACTTGAGTTTGTTGATGCTTCTGCCACTGCAGGATTTGCAATTAGAGCATGATCCTCAACAGGTGCTTTTGTAGTTTGAGCCGTTTCTGTAGCAGTTACAGGAGCTTATGCTCGGTATGTTGTAACTGAAGTTTCAGCTTCACTTGTTGACGAAGCGGTTAGCTTCCGTTATAGTCACAGATTGACCTGCTGCTTCTGTTGTTGCAACTACTGCATGGTTCTCTGTGTTTTCATCAGAAACTACGCTTGAAGCTGTACTAACAATCACTAGCGTTCCTAAAAGAACCGATCATACCCCGATATTCAATCTTTGAAGGAAAATCTAATAATACGATCATTGAATAAATTCTTACTCACTTAATTTCATACAAAAATTTCAAAAATTATATGTATATATTGGCTAATGACTAACCTTATTAGTTCTATCGAATTTATTTAATTATCCAAAGTAAAACGTTTAAAAAATTAATCATTTTTTTAATTTGGCGATATTACTAATCCTTAAATATAATAAATAGGAAGAACGAATCATAATTTAAATTATGATTCGTTCTTCCTATTAAAGTAATCTAACAATCATCTCTATATTGCCAAATCAAACTTTAACTGAGGTTTGACAGGATCATAGTCCTCTAGCACAAAATCCTCAGCTTTGATCTCAAAGAAATTGGTGCCATCTGGCACGTTTAAGACCAAACGTGGTTGGCAATCAGATGGCTCGCGCCGAAGTAATTCTTCTGCCTGTTCGAATTGGTTATCATAGATGTGGAGGTTGTTAATAAAGTAAAAGAACTTGCCAACCTTCCAGCCAAAGTGCTTAGCGATCATCATCTGAAGAGCCACATACTGCATGGCGTTGATATGGTGCGCCACTAGCATATCATTTGAACGTTGGGTCAAAGTTGCATCCAGATAGATTTCCCCATCGACACGACGCACATCAAACATGGTTTGAAAAGCACAAGGCAAAAGTCCTTCTGACTCTTCAAAAGCTTGGTAGTCCCAGAGAGAAATAATATTGCGTCGATTCCAGGGATTGGCTTCCAGCTGTTTGAGAATCTTGTTGATGATGTCGTGTTTTTTAACGACAGCACCATAGCGTTCACCAATCGTCCCTGTATCTCCCACTTCCCAATCATTCCAGTAGCGTACCTGATACTTATCATTTAGGAGCTCCAGACTATTGGACTGGTCCTGGTAGATCCAGAGCATCTCCTTGATAGCCGACTTGATGGCAATAGGACGAAGGGTCGTAATCGGAAACTCGCCCTTGGCCAGATCAAACTCCATAAAAGCTCCCGTGATGTACTTGGAATTGGCAGTTGTGCCATCCTTGTACTTGGGCCGAGCTTGCTCAGACCAGACGCCCTCTTCCATAATTCTTCGAATATTTTCTTTAAAAAGGATATCTGCTTTTGTCATTCAATCTCCTTAAATACTGTAATACCTACATTATAACACAGGATAAAAGAAAAGAGGTCCAAATGATTCGATTTGGATCTCTTTCAAATAAATTCTATTGTAGGACAAGTGAGGCAGCTCCAATAACTCCTGCATCATTTCCAAGATTAGCAAGCACCAATTGGGTTGACGTACGTACTTGTGGGAAGGTGTTCTCATCAAAGACCTTTTGAACCCCATCCAAGAGGAATTGACCGGCTGCTGATACACCACCACCAATGACGATGTTGGCTGGGTTCAAGACACTAGCGATGTTGGCACAAGCAATACCCAAGTATTGAGAGAAATGACGGTAGACAATCAAGGCCAATTCGTCCCCTTCTTTAGCCAAATCAAAGACAGTCTTAGCTGTGACATCTTCCCCATCGTCAATCAAGCGTTTCAACTCTGCATCTCCTGCATATTCATCTGCATAACGACGGGTTAAATTGACAATACCGGTTGCTGAGGCTACTGTCTCCAAACAGCCTTTCTTACCACAGGTACAATCAAATGGACGATCGAAGTCTACTGTGATATGGCCAAGCTCACCAGCTACACCACCAGCACCGTGCAAGAGTTTTCCTTCCGCCACGATACCGCCACCAACACCAGTTCCAAGTGTCATGAAGACGACATCTGGTTGATTTTCACCAGCACCTTTCCAGCGTTCCCCAAGGGCAGCTACGTTGGCATCATTATCGATGAAGAAAGGAATTCCCAAGGCAGACTCAATATCTTTCTTGATGGGCTGTACGGTTTTCCAGTTGAGGTTGTAGGCTCCAACGACAGTTCCTTCAAAACGATCCACTGCACCAGGAGATCCCATCCCGATTCCAATAAAATCTTCTGCGGATAAGTTTAACAACTCCAAGTGGTGTTGGATGGAAGCGATGATATCAGGAACGATGTGGCTTCCTTCGTCAAGGATGTTGGTCTTGATAGACCACTTCTCTTGAATCTCTCCTTCTTGCGTCAAAATGGCAAATTTAACAGATGTTCCACCTAAATCAATACCAATAATTTTTTTGGACATTTTATACTCCTTTGTTCCTATTCTCTTGACACTAGTATACCAAAATGTGAAAAGGGTTTCAATTGTTTTTCAAGGATTCTCTCAATTTCATTTGCAAAAAAAGAACCTGTCTGCAAAAACACAGACAGGAGTTCTTTACTCCTCGTTATGAAGTTTTAAAAAGAGCCTCAAAGATTGGACCCCAATCACGAAGAAGAACAAGCCCAAAATATGCAAGAGGAAGATACTAATGGACAAAGGACTGACAATAAGAAATAAACCTATAAACAGCTCAATCAGGCCCCAAAAAGTAAACTTCTTGGACAATTCTTCAGATCGTTTGGATAGGTAATGGGCCTTTTTCAAACTCAAGGCAGACTTATACAAGAGCCAAATACCGAGTGTGATCGGAAAGACAATTGGCAAGGTCTTGTAGCCATATAGCAAGAGATAGACTGCAAAGACCAGCGAGACCGCACTCTGAAATAAATAAGGATCTGACAAGGTCGCTTGAGCTCGTAGACGATAGTAACGCGACAAACGCGAAACTGAAATCAAGAAGAATCCCAGAGAAATCAGCCAACTAAAGGTGGCAATTTTTTCGATTGGATTTACAAAGAGAACAAAGCCAATCCCGCAAAATAAAAATGATGACAGCAAAAGACTGTATTTACTAATATGGTGCATCCTTCCTCCTTTAGTTTTCTGCCAACTCACTCAAGTACTCATAGCGTTCGTACTTGGCTATGAGTCGCTCGTTTTCTTCATCCATCTGGCGCTGGAGACTGGCCAACTTACCGAAGTCAGAACCATTCTCATTCATCTCATCCTCGATGGTCGCAATCTTGTTTTCAATCTCTTCGATCTCATTCTCAATAATCGCCCACTCCTGCTTTTCCTGGTAGCTCATCCGTTTCTTTTCTTCTCGGACTTTGACCACCTTTTCTTTTTCAGGTTTGCTACTTTCGGCAACCATTTCTAGCTCAAACTTTTTCTCATCTAAGTAATCCGTATAATTTCCAAAAAACTCACGAATGCCACCATTTTCAAAAGCTAGAATCTTAGAAGCAACCTTGTCTAGGAAATAACGGTCGTGACTAACCGTGATGACCGGACCGCCGAATCCTTGTAGGAAGTTCTCTAACACTGTCAAGGTCGCGATATCCAAATCATTGGTCGGCTCGTCTAAGAGCAAGACATTTGGTTTTTCGATGAGAAGTTTCAAGAGATAAAGACGCTTCTTCTCCCCACCAGAAAGTTTCTCAATCAAGGTGCCATGGGTCGAACGCGGAAAGAGAAATTGTTCCAGCAGCTCCGCAATCGATGTAGATCCCGCACTAGTCTTGACTTCTTCTGCTACTTCTTGTAGGAAGTTAATCATCCGCTTACTTTCATCTAAACCTTCGATCTGCTGCGAGAAGTAAGCAATTCGCACCGTTTCTCCGATAACGACCTTTCCAGCAGTCGGTTGGAGTTTCCCGGCAATCAGATTAAGCAGGGTTGATTTCCCAACACCGTTATCACCCACAATTCCAATCCGATCCTTGTTTTGAACCAATAGGTTAAACTGCTGCAGAATCGGCCCTTGGTCATAGGCGAAATCGACATCTTGAAATTCAATGACTTTCTTACCGATCCGACTAGTTTCAAAGGACATTTCCAAATCTGTTTCTGTTGTCTGGTCGGATAGGTCCTTCTTGAGGTCGTGGAAGCGATTGATCCGCGCCTGTTGCTTGGTAGCACGCGCCTGCGGTTGCCGACGCATCCAGGTCAATTCTTGCTTATAGAGCTGCTGCTTCTTGTGAAGAAGAGCCGCATCTCGTTCGTCCTGCTCAGCTTTCAAGCGGACATAATCCTGGTAGTTCCCTTGGTATTCAACTAGACCAGCACGATCCAGCTCAAAAATACGAGTTGAAATATTATCCAAGAAATAACGGTCATGGGTGATAAAAAGAACGGTTTTCTTAGAGTTCTTCAAAAAATTGGTCAACCATTCGATGGTATCAATATCCAAATGGTTGGTCGGCTCATCTAACAGCAACAAATCATGGTCTCCCAGGAGAACCTGTGCCAGCTGGACACGGCGACGCAGGCCACCAGACAAACTCCCCACCTTAGCAGACAAATCCTGAATCCCCAATTTGGTCAAGACTGTTTTGACTTGGCTTTCGATCTCCCATGCATTGAGAGAATCCATCTCCGCCATGACTTTTTCCAGTTTCACTTGCTGACTTTCATCGTACTGGCTCGTCAACAGTTCATACTGACGAATCAATTGAAGTTCTTTTACATCTTCTGACAACACTGTATCGAGGACCGTCTTGCTATCATCAAATTGAGGTTCTTGGGTCAGATAACCAATCTTATAATCATTCTTTACAGAAAAAGGAGAACGATCTCCGTCATAGCCTGAACTACCAGACAAAACATCTAAGAGAGTCGTTTTCCCTGTCCCATTGACCCCGATTAGTCCAATCCGGTCCAGCTCATGAATGATAAAAGAAATCTCTTTAAAGACCGTCTTATCCCCGACGGACTTGGTTAGTTTTTCAACGATAAAATCGCTCATGCTTCCCCCTTCTTAGCTTCAAGATAGTGGCTCAAAAAATCCCCAATCGCTTGTTTGTCATTCTCTAATTCTCCGTCTACAATGGCCCATTCAATGGCAGAAAGCATTTGTCCTAGACCTGGACCTGGTTTTAAGCCGTATTCCTTCATCAATATCCCACCATTGACTACAATTTCGTGTTTATCATGGATAGCTAGCGAATCATACAATTCTTCGATGACTTGGAAATCTACGGGCAAGCCATGAGCCTGACGTAGTTCTTCCGCTGACAAGAGGAGATTGCGATCGTAACGATACACATCCCGGCGATTTAAGCTGGCCTTTTCACGCAAGCGGTAGATTTCAACCAGCTGTTCCACCTTCTTAGCAAAGTCACGAGATGTTTTCCATTTCTTGAAAAAAGCAGAAACCTTATTCTCATCTAAAGTCAAGAGTAAGGCAGCCCACGCTTGCTCTGAACTCGTAAAGGTATAGTCCATCTTCAGCTGGAACAGTTTCTCTAGGGACGATTGGCTATTTTGTAAGAGAGGGAGGTACTGATAGCTTTGGCTAGCAATTACACCTTCTAAGCCCTTGCGCCAAAAAGGAGCTAAGAGGAGCTTATCCAACTCAATAAAGACTCGTTCGACAGAGATTTTCTCCAACAAAGGAGCGCAATCTGTCATGGCATTAAAGGTTGCTTCTTCTAGATCAAAACCAAGACTGGCCTGAAACCGAAAACCACGCATAATCCGAAGAGCATCCTCGTTGAAGCGTTCTGTCGCCACACCAACAGCTCTTAGAATCCGATTCTCCAAATCTTCCAGTCCATTGAAGAGATCAATGATTTCCCCTTCTTCACTCAAGGCAAAGGCATTGACGGTAAAATCGCGGCGCTTGAGATCTTCTTCTAAGGAACGGACAAAATTAACCGCACTAGGTCTTCGAAAGTCGACGTAGACATCCTCTGTTCGAAAAGTGGTAATTTCATATTCTTGATGATTCTCAAGAACTAAGACCGTCCCGTGTTCAATCCCGACATCAATGGTCCGCTCGAAAATAGCCTTGGTCTCTTCCGGGTAAGAGGAGGAGGCAATGTCTACATCGTGGATAGGACGACCTAAAATGGCATCCCGTACAGAGCCCCCGACAAAATAAGCTTCATATCCAGCTTTTCGAATCTTTTCTAATATTGGCAAAGCCTCCTGAAATTCAGAAGGCAGTTTTTTTAATCTCATAATAGATGTTCTAAACCATAGACAAGCTCATGACGCTTGACTACTTCTTTTACTCCTAGATTAACCCCTGTCATGAAGGACACCCGATCGTAGGAATCGTGGCGTAAGGTCAATCCTTCTCCTTGACTACCGAAAATCACTTCTTGATGGGCTACCAGACCAGGCAAACGAACCGAATGGATGTGCATGCCTTGGTAGTTAGCACCGCGAGCACCTGGAAGACTCTCTTCTTCATCTGGCGCTCCCTGCTCTTGTGGTTGACGGACCTGACTAATCAGCTCAGCTGTCTTCACAGCAGTCCCACTCGGTGCATCCTTCTTCTTATCATGATGCAACTCGATGATCTCTACATTCGGGAAATACTTAGCTGCCTGCGCTGCAAATTGCATGAGCAAGACTGCACCAATAGCAAAGTTTGGCGCGATGAGGCCTCCAAGATTCTTCTCACGAGACAATTCAATCAAATCAGTGATTTCTTCTGTTGTAAATCCAGTTGTCCCAACCACAGGCGCTAGTCCATGCTCCAAAGCAAAGCGGGTATGTTCATACGCCACTTTAGGGATGGTGAAGTCAATCCACACATCCGCATCCAGCGACAAAACCCCTTCTTTGTCATGAAAGACCGGAACACCCGCCAGCTCGTTTTCAGACGCATGGGGATCAACCAAGCCAACTAGTTCAAGCTCGGGGTCTTCTAACACCATGTGACAAGCCGCTTGGCCCATTCTCCCTTTAAAACCTGCAATCACTACTCTAATTGGCATGTTTTCTCCTTATACTTTCGGTACAAAACTGATAGCAACACTGTGATTTCCTAAGTGCGTACCAATGACACTGCCGAAGGTCGCAAATGGAATCTCACCAGCAAAACCGTTTTGATGAAGAATATCGCGAAGCGTTTCTGCTTTATCCAGTGCATTCCCATGGATGATAATGATCTGATAGTCTTTATCCGCAGTTCCTCCTTTGACAATCTCAGCTAAGCGTTTGATGGCTTTTTTCTCAGTCCGAACTTTCTCGTATACCTCAATCACGCCTTCCTCGTTAAAATAGAGGATGGGCTTGATGCTGAGGAGATTCCCTAGAATCGCCGCTCCATTGGAAAGACGCCCCCCTTTGACCAAGTGATTGAGATCATCAACCATGATGTAGGCAGAAGTCCCATCGATTTGTGTCTGGATGTTGGCTAGAATTTCATCAAAAGAACGGCCTTCATCAGCCCATTTAACAGCTTCTTCAGCCATCCACCCAAGAGGAGCGCTGGTAATCTTAGAATCTGGAAAAGCGATCGTAAAATTTGGGAATTCGTCTTTCATATACTGGATATTCTGATAGAAACCAGAAATACCAGAAGAAAGGAAAATCCCTAAAACATGGGTATAGCCTTTAGCCTCTAATTGCGACAAGAGTTCTTCTAATTCCGCGATACTAGGTTGGCTCGTTTTCGGAAGTTCAGAATAAGCTTCCATCTTTTGATAGAACTCTTCTGCTGTCAGGTTTTTACCTTCTACGTAAGATACTCCATCAATGACAACTGGAATATCTAGGACAAATAAATTATCGTGTCCTCTTGATTCATCTGATAGATAGGCAGAAGAATCTGTGATGACTGCTAATTTCATGCATTAAAACTCCAAATTAATCCCTGGTAAATCAAGGGCGATTTCAGTTACCTCATAGGTCAAACGATTCAGCATATTCAAGCAAGGACGAGCTAATTCTTCCACTTCTTCTTTGCTGAATTCGCTTGGCTCGCTGACCAAACGATTGTGAATGTGGTTGATTTGGGTAATGGTTCCGCTGATGACAAAGCCATCAAAGACAATCATATAGGTCAAAATAACGATTAAAGAGGTTGTCTTTAACTCTGTATCGCGTTGAATCAATTGAAAGTTGACGTCTACTTTGGTCTCGGGAGTTCCATTTTCTTTTTCCCATTCAAAGTTGCGAGCATCATAATGATACTGGCTGACGAATTCTTTTTCACGTTGGATATCCATACTTGTTCTCCTAAAAATAAGCGTTATGAAAATTATACCATAAATTAAAACAAGATTCTATTGCAGAACCATGTCTTTTCACACAGTTTTCTCTCAGAGAGAGAAGAAAAAAGGCTGGAGAAATCCCAACCTTTTAATCATATTTAGTTTTTAGGTTTGCGAAGCAATCCGAACAAGATACCACTTACGACTGCACCAATCAATACGAACAAGATGTAAAGAAGTGGATTTGATGTAAGAGCGATAACGAAGATTCCTCCGTGAGGAGCCATGAGTTTCAAGCCTGCAAGACCAACAAGAGCACCTGTCAAAGCTGAACCTGCGATAAAGCTTGGGATGGCACGAGCTGGGTCAGCTGCACCAAATGGAATGGCACCTTCTGTGATGAAGGAAAGACCCATAACGATGTTTGTCAAACCAGAATCGCGTTCTTCTTGTGTGAATTTATCTTTAAACAAGACTGTTGCTACGAATACTGCCAATGGAGGAACCATACCAGCCGCCATAACGGCTGCCATAACAATAGAACCACCTGAAGCAACAGATTCAGCAAGAGTACCTGTAGCGAAGACATAAGCGGCTTTGTTGACTGGTCCACCCATATCGACAGCCATCATACCGCCGACGAGAAGTCCAAGAAGGACAGCTGAGCTACCTGACAAGCTTGAAAGGAAGTCGTTAAGACCAGTATTGATAGCAGCCATTGGAATATTGATGAGGAACATCAAGAATCCTGTCAAACCAACACCAAGTAATGGCAAGAGAAGGATTGAACGGATACCATCAAGAGAACGTGGAAGACCTGCAAGAGCTTTACGAAGGACAAGAATCACTCCACCTGCAAGGAAACCACCAACTAAGGCACCAAGGAAACCAGATGATACTGCTCCTGGCAACTCACCTTTAGCAGCGCCGTAGGCAATATTACCAAATGCTGACCCTGAGCTAGCAATAGATCCAGCGATAAACCCTGCTACAAAACCAGGTTTTTCAGCGATTGAGAATCCGATGTAACCTGCAAGTACAGGAAGCATAAAGCCAAAGGCTGCACCACCGATTGTTTTGAATTGAGCTGCTAATTCATGGTATGAACCAAGTTGAGACAATTGATCTTGAGGCACTCCAAGAATTTGGTCGATCAAGAAGGCAAGGGCAATCAAGATACCACCACCGATAACGAATGGAAGCATTTGAGAAACCCCACTCATCAAGTGTTTGTAGAAGGCTCCACCCAAGCTTAATTTTTCTTGGCTAGCGCTAGCTTGTGCAGCATTTTCAGCGTGGAAGACATCTGCTTTGCCATCCAAGATGGTTTGAATCAATTCTTCTGTTTGACGGATACCAGCTGCGACTGGTTTAGAGATCAATTTTTTTCCATCGAAACGAGCGGTTTCAACTGCTTTATCCGCTGCAATGATGACCCCTTCAGCTTTTGCGATTTCTTCAGCTGTCAAGCGGTTGCCGACACCGGATGCACCGTTGGTTTCAACACGGACCGTAACACCCATTTCTTCCCCTTTTTTGATGAGGGCTTCTTCTGCCATGTAAGTGTGGGCGATACCTGTTGTACATGCTGTAACAGCAACGATGAGCGGTTTGTCAGATGATGCTGCTTCTTTGACTGCTTCTGCTTTTTTCGCTTCTTCAACTGCAGCTTCTTGCTCTTCTGCATCAAAGGCTGCGATCACTTGATCAGGAGTGCTTGCTTGGCGAAGTTTGTCCGCAAATCCTGGTTTCATCAAGTATTTAGACAATTCAGCAAGTGCTGCCAAGTGAGTGTCGTTTGCTCCTTCTGGAGCGGCGATCATGAAGAACAAGTCTGTTGGTTGTCCATCAAGTGATGCATAGTCAACACCCTTGTTTGATTTTGCAAACAAGACCGTTGCTTCTTTGACTGCTTCATTTTTGCTGTGGGGCATAGCAATTCCATCACCCAAACCAGTTGAAGTTTGTGCTTCGCGGTTCATGATTCCAGCCTTGAAGGTGTCAAAATCTGTCACCACACCATTGTCAACGAGCGATTGGACCATTTCATTGATTACGCCCTCTTTATCTGTTGCCTGAAGGTCAAACAACATCACGTTTTTATTTAAAACGTCTTGAATTTTCATAGTTTTTCTACCTCTACTTTTTCATAAGTTTCTTTTATATAGTCAGCTGTCGCCAAATCATCTGAGAAGGTGGTCGCTGTTCCACAAGCTACGCCCCATTTGAAGGCTTCGATGACATCTCCTGTTCTTGCGAGCTTCCCAGTGAAGCCAGCTACCATGGAATCTCCAGCCCCGACAGAATTCTTCACTTGACCCTTGATTGGTTTTGCGAAGTAAGTTCCGCTTGGACTGACAAGAAGAGCACCATCACCCGCCATGGAAATAATGACATTTTGTGCACCCTTGGCCAAGATCTCTTTGGCATAGCGTTCAATTTCTGGCAATTCAGTCAAGGTAACGCCAAAAATAGCTCCCAACTCATGGTTGTTTGGTTTGACCAATTGGGGATTGAACTCCAAGGAATCAATCAAGGTTTGCCCTTCAAAGTCACAAACCACTTGAGCACCTGTCGCACGTGTTGCTGCGATCAATTGTTTGTAAACGGCATTTCCAAGTGAAGATGGAGCAGATCCTGCAAAGACTACCACATCATCCGCTGTTAAACTTGATAAGATGTTGAGCAATTCTTGCAACTGCGCTTCCGTCACTTCTGGGCCATTCCCATTGATCTCTGTTTCCTCATCGGCTTTGATCTTGACATTGATCCGGGTATCTTGGTCCACTGTCACAAAGCTGGTGGAAATGGCTTCGCTAATTAGTACGTCTTCGATAAAGCGTCCAGTGAAACCACCGATAAATCCAGTCGCTGTGTTCTCGATATCGAGTCGTTTTAAGACACGACTGACATTGATTCCTTTACCACCGGCGAATTTATCTTCCGAAGCCATCCGATTGACCGCCCCTGTCTCTACATGATTGAGACGAACGATGTAATCAATCGCTGGATTTAATGTAACTGTATAAATCAAACCTCAATAACCTCCGTTTTTTCTTTTAATTTAGAAAGGATTTCCGTATCTGAAGCATTGGTAATGATGGTTGCTCTCTTCACCGGAGCTACCTTAACAAAAGATGTCCGCCCAAGTTTTGACGAGTCTAGAAGAATGTAAGTATTCTTTGCATTCTCTAAAATGGCCCGTTTGACGGCCCCTTCTTCAAGATCCGGTGTGCTGTACGACTCCAGATCGACGCTATTCATCCCAATAAAAGCTCGATCGAAACTTAACTGACCGATTTGATTCAAGGCCATCCCTCCGATGCTAGCGTCAGTCGACGTTTTGACCATCCCGCCGATGATAACCGTCGGAATGTCTCTCTCTACTAAACTCGCTGCATGGTGAATGGAATTGGTTACAACTGTAACAGTTGGATTGGCTAATTCATGGACTAACAATTCATTGGTAGTTCCCGCATCGATAAAGACAACTTCAAAATCTTTGATCAATTCTGCTGCTTTTTTTGCAATTGCAGATTTTTCTTGCACGTTTTTGATTGCTTTATCTTTATTGCTTTCTTCTTCCTGCAAGGAATGGAGACTTTCAGCCCCACCGTGAATCCGTCGTAGTTTATTCTCAGCTTCTAGTTCATCTAAATCGCGTCTAACCGTTGATTCTGAAGAGTTTAACTCTTGAACCAAATCCTCAATAGAGACGATTCGCTCTTTGATAACCTTTTCTAAAATGATGTGTTTTCGTTCAGATTTTAACATATAACCTCCTTTCGGAAACGATTACAAGGACTATTATACTCTCTTATCTTTCAAAGTCAAGCACTAAATATCATTTTCTTTCATTTTCTATCAATTTCTTTAAAATCGTCCATTATTCTTTCTTTTCATTTCGCTACTTAAGGCTTGAACTAATCCTTAAAACTCTTATCTACAAATTTCTGACAGAACAAAAAAGAGGCTGGGACAAAAGTCCTAGCCTCTCAATTGTCTTTGGATTATTGAACAAGACGCAGTGGTTGAGTAGGCTCTACTTCACTGATTTCATCAGCTTTTACAGCCCTACTCAACTGTGCGGAGGTGGGACGACGAAATCGAATTCTTACGAATTACCGATTTCTGTCCCACTCTCACTTTAACAACTAGTCATCTTTTTTAAACCCAAGCCCTCGGAACCATTTGGATAATCCCTTTTTACTTTTGTGTTCGTCTTTTCCAGTAGCTTTCTCAAGGTTAGCTTCGTCTTGTAAATGATCTTCTGATTGAGTAGAAGCAAGTAACGAAACCTGGGCCTGATTAGTAACTTCTTCCTCTCCTGCTACTGCAGATTTATTTTCATCCTCATTTGACTGAATTTTCTCAATCCGACTCCTAAACTCACTAGCTTCTTTTTGATAAGCCATAAAACTTGCAAAGGCTGTTTCAAATTCTACTTTTTTCTCTTCGAGTTCCGCTTTTGCGGAAGCCACCAAGGCCTGGGCATCAACTAGCAGTTCAGATGAATTGGTAAACAGTTTTAGGTGACCTTTGGCTTGCGTTAATTGTTTTTGAGCGATTTGAAGTTGGGTATGCGCTCCTTCAAGCTTAGATGCAGTCTCTTTCGCTGCATTCTGTAACGCTTCTAATTGCTTTTTATCTTCTTCTAATGCTAGAGTGACATTTTTCAAGGCTTCTTCTTTCGGGCTAATACTACCTTGTATCCGAGCTCGTGATACTGCCAGTGAGTTCTCCGCTTCCTTGACTTCTATCGTCGCAGCCTGCCATTTCTTAATCGCTGAAGCTAGGTTACGTTGTGCACGCGCCAATAGTTGCTCATGACTTGCAAGAGAATTCTTGACATCGAATAAATGCCCAGAAAGGATATTGATGCGGGATTCTTGATTAATCTTTTCGACCTTTAGGCTCTCCAATGTATTTTTTACAGCCTTCACATCTGCTTTTGTCGTCCTTGCATTGGCAACTTTTCTCATCCACTTGGTCAGTTCTTCACTGGTATAAAGCGGACTACCTTCTTCAAAGAAAGCTGCTTGAGATACTTCTAAATCTGGATCATAGGCTACTGAAATGGCCTTGTATTGATTCCCCATCATGTGGACATAGTGGCCAACCTTAGCAAATAGCTCCGGTCCCACTTTTCTGAAGATCTGACTAGGATTTAGCTGACTTTCAGCCGTCGGTAAATTGAATTGCTTGGCTAATTGACGATAGTGGTCTTTTTCACTATACCAGAAGGCAATCGCTTCTCTAGGTCGATAGCCCCAAGCAACATTCTCATTCTCTTGGTAACTGGACAAGGCTTGTCGATGATTTACATAACACTCTGTTTGAAGTTGACTAGCAGGTAGTTGATAAGGAGCCACCAAGAGCTCCTCTAAACCAGCCTGGCGACGGTACTGATTAATCGTATCTACGATTTCTAACGCTTTTAAGACATTATCTAATCTAGCGACCTTTCCACCTGCCAGCTGCTCCTCTTCACTCCTACGGCGATAAAGAGACAAGGCTTCGACAGCGCCTTGGTCACCCGACTTGATCCACTCTTGAAGCAAACCCTCATAGCTTTCCTGTTGAAGATTGATGGGACTTAGCATTGCCGCTTCACGGACCTGTTCTAACTCCACTTCTTTTAGGGAAATTTGATGGGCTAGTCGCTCAATTTTCTCCTGTGCGCCAGCAATCTCACTGGAAACCTGCTTTAAGACCTGGGGCACATTGGCATGAGTTTCTGTTAGATTAACCACTAATGCTTGAGCTATTTTTAATTCGTTTTGCGCCTGCTCCTCTTTTTGCTGTGCGTTGGCTAATACTGTCTCATCGTTCTGGATGGGTTGTTTGGCTTTTCTCAATTCATTACCTGCAATATCTACAAGTAATTGTTGGGCAGCGATTTTATTCTCTTGATTCTTGATGGCAGAACGGACTTGGCGATCGGCTTCTGTTGCTTGGCGTACCTTGTCTTCTTCTAAAGTAACAACTGCTTTAGCAACTGCAACTTCATTTTCAGTTTTGCCAATGGAGCTTTGATTGGAGTCTTGAATCCTTTTTTCAGTATTCTGTAAGTTCGCTTCAGCAGCTTCAAGACCAGACTTGGCTACATTGTATTCAGATTGAGCCTGATTCAAGAGCAAACGTTGGTCTTCTACTCTTTTTTCAGCTTTTGCTAACTGTTCATTTAAGATATCCATATCCATAAAACTTGAATCCATTCCAGTCATATCCGTCGACTGCTGATCCCCAGCATCCTTCTGAGTGATCTCCTCCGCTTGCGCCTTATGTCCAGCCAAACCTGAAAAGAGGGTTGTCGCAGCGACACCCGTTGTAAAGACTGATTTTCCTATTCTTTTGCCCATTGCAATTCCCACCAAAACTTTATCATTTCTCTTCTCTCTTCATAAGAATACCACATTTTGTTACTAATAACTAGTAGGATGGGAAAGATTTTTTTAAATTTTAGGGCAAAAGAAAAACAGCAAAGGCTGTTAGTCTTCCTGTTTAATTTGCTCCAACATCTTCTCTTCTTCTGCTGTCAATTCATAGTTTTCTAGCAGATCAGGGCGACGCTCCAAGGTCTTTTTCAAACTCTGATAGAGACGCCATTGACGGATCTTTTCATGGTGGCCACTCATGAGGACATCTGGAACCGTCATTCCTCTGTATTCATAAGGCCGTGTGTATTGAGGATATTCCAGAAGACCAGACGAGAAACTATCATCCTGGTGGCTGGACTCTTTTCCAATCACTTCTGGAATCAAGCGGACTGTCGCATCAATCATGGTCATAGCAGCAAGTTCCCCACCTGTCAGGACATAATCCCCCAGCGAAATCTCATCTGTTACCAAGGTCTTGATCCGCTCGTCGTAGCCTTCATAGTGGCCACAGATAAAGATCAATTCTTCTTCCTGAGCTAACTCTTCTGCATAGGCTTGGTCAAAGGTCCGACCAGCAGGGTCCAGTAAGATCACGCGCGGGTTCTTTTTCTCAATGGCATCATAGGCATCAAAAATCGGCTGCGCTCGTAGAAGCATCCCTTGTCCGCCACCATAGGGCTCATCATCCACATGGCGCGCCTTTTCAGCATTTTCACGGAAATTATGGTAGTTAATCTCGAGGAGTCCCTTTTCACGCGCCTTGCCGACGATCGAGTGCTCCAAAGGCGAAAACATCTCTGGAAAGAGGGTTAAAATATCAATCTTCATCGTCTAACCCTTCTAAGATGTCCACATCGACCCGATTACCCGGGATATCGATATTGAGCACCACTGGTGGGATATAAGGCAAGAGAAGGTCACGTTTACCTTTGCGTTTAACGACCCAGACGTCATTGGCACCTGGTTGCAGGATTTCCTTGATTTGACCGATTAGTTGGTCATTTTCGTAAACATCAAGGCCGATGATCTCATGGTAATAGAATTCGCCCTCATCTAAATCCGTCAAGTCTTCTTCCGCAACCTTAAGGCTAAAGCCCTTGAACTTTTCAATAGCATTGATATGGTACATATCCTTAAACTTGATGATATCGAAGTTCTTGTGCTTACGGTGGCTAGCAATGGTCACTGTTTGGACAAACTGATCCTTCTCATCAAAGAGGGCCAATTCAGCTCCTTTTTTAAAGCGTTCTTCTGCAAAGTCTGTCACAGACAAGACCCGCATCTCTCCTTGTAAGCCTTGGGTATTGACAATTTTCCCAACGTTAAAATAATTCATGATTTCACTACATTCCTCTTTTAATTAATTTATCTTTACAGTTCTCTAATAAGAGTTGCAATTTTTTCCGATTCTGACCAGTGTAGATAGTGGTGGTTTCCACCTAGAATGAGTTTCGTATTTGAATTCCAATATTCTGAATCTCTGTACTCTTTTTCTCTGTACGCCTGACAAAATACGAAAACAGGAATATTATCTGCTAAGGTCAAACTATCAAAATCTTCAGCGGTAATATTTACTGATATCTGAAATCCAGGAACTTGCTTTTCCAATTCTAAGCCCTTTTCTTCCATCAATTCCCAAATCAGTCTATCAGTTTCAGGTTCAAATGTTGCATGAGTTAGTCCCTTAAAATAATTTTCCGGACCACATTCTTCAATCATCCTCATTTGCTCTTCCATTTCTGGATAAGGATTTTTTGAAAAATCAGCAAACATTATATTTTTTGTTGTTGGTTCAATTGCTATCAAAGCTTGACACTTAATTGGTTTACTCAGTAACTTTAAAGCCAAAACACCACTTAAACTATGAACACAAAGTATATAATCGGAAATTTCCAACCCTTTCAGGATTTCGAATACTGCTTCAACAAGATTGTCCAAATTAATTCCTGTTTGACTATGAATCGGACTCCTGCCTGTATTCGGAAAATCAATCGTTAAGTAACCTATTGAGGAAGGAAGTTTTTCAAGGATTGGTAGGAAATTTTCATAACTTGGTATCAAACCAGCACCATTTAAACAAACTAGTATTTTATTTCCCTTTTTATAAGTAACAGAGAGACAACCAATCTTTGTAGTTACTTCAAATCGGTTCATATCAAAATAACTCCTTCTAAACAACAATTCACTTAACATTCTTAGGTTTTATTTTATCACGTTCAATAGATTTTCTCAAATGGACTTTCTTGCTAAAAAGCCTTCCAAATCTTGTTCATGCTGATACTTGATGGCTGCCTTCTTGTCTTTTTCAAAAATGGTCTTCGTTAGGTCGATATGGTTGATAGCTGCAATTGCCACTGTGTAATGAATGATATCTGCCAACTCCTTTGCCAATACCTCGTTTGAATCTTGGACACCTTCTTTTCTACCTGAACGTCCATTTAAAACCTCAGCGACTTCTCCAACTTCTTCCACTAGTTTGATAAAAAGTCCTTCTTCTGTTCTAGATTGTTGATAATGATCAAGTAAGTATTCCTCTAGTTGTCTAACTGTTAAATCTCTCATTCCTTCTCCTTGCAACAAAAAAACGGGACAGAGTCCCGCCTTTTATTTTTCGTCAATAACGATTCTTACTTTTTTATCTTCAGTTGGGACAGAGTAGACAATCGTTCTTATCGCAGAAATGGTGCGACCTTTCCGACCGATCACTCGACCAACATCGCTAGGATCAAGGTCAAGGTGGTACTCCAAGAATTCAGGAGTATCTTCGATCTTGATGGTTAAGGCATCCGGTTGTGAAATCAAAGGTTTCACAATTGCAATAATAAGATTTTCAATCGTATCCATACATCAACCTACTTTTTGATTATTTTGAGAATTTAGAATCGTGGAATTTCTTCAAGACACCTTCTTTTGAAAGGATGTTGCGAACTGTATCTGAAGGTTGAGCTCCATCAGCCAACCATGCAAGAACGCGGTCTTCTTTCAAAGTTACTTGGTTTTCTTCAACAAGTGGATTGTAAGTTCCAACTGTTTCGATGAAACGTCCATCACGTGGTGAACGTGAATCTGCTACGTTGATACGGTAGTAAGGTTTTTTCTTAGAACCCATACGAGTCAAACGAATTTTAACTGCCATTTTTATAAGTCTCTTTTCTATATTTTAATTTTCGGTGAAATAGACAAGCTATTTAGCACATGTTCTATTATAACACATTTTATAGACCTGTCAAGAAAAAAACTTGACACTATTAAAAATTTTTTAATCGATTTCAAAGTAATAAGATCCTTCATCTTTGGAATCCGATTCAATAACATAGTTCCCAGGGGGAAGACCGGATACATCCAAGTGTTTCCCTTCAAATTCTTTGGCCAGGGAAGTCACTGTAACGGTAAAGGAAAACCCCTTAATTTGGCGGTAGGTAGCATAATCCAAGGTCAGAATCCCACGAAGATCCGTTGCTCCATCTTTCTCGGTAGCTAGCAAGTCTCTTGCTAACTGATCTTCAAAATCGGGATTTTGAATTGGTAACTGGAGACGAATCTCACTTACCTCGAGGCCCTGTTGATGGAATCGCTCTTTTATCTCTTGCTTTAATTGTTTAAATCCTTGAGATTCCGTAAAGGCTCTTTCGAAGAACGGAGCTACTAACCAACTGTTGTAATGTTGAGCCAGTTCTTCAGCCGTGTCATAATTTCTCCCAATTTCTTCTTTAGATAGGAGGCTTGCATAAAGAAAATCAAACTGAACCGTCTTACCCTCAACTCTTTCTTGATAGCTATAGGCATATTTGGTCGACAGACCATGGAATTCAGCTTCTTTAAAATGTAGGTCTCCTTTAAATCCCGCTTCCTGATAAAAGCCAGAAATTTGCTCTTGAATTTTCTTTTCTTCTTGATCGATTGGAAAGAAAAAAAAACAAGTCAAGAGTGTGACCGCTATGAAGAATGCAAGAAGCAGATAGAGAAACCATTTTTTAATGTTGAATGGTATTGTCTTAAATATATTCATGCATTTATGATACCAAAAAACTAGCCCGAGAGCTAGTTTGTAATGGAATGAAATTTGAACAAAGCTTGTTCAGGTTCTTAAAGAAACGCTTATATTTGATGTTCCTCCACATCACCGCTACATTCAATCCAGGGATATTGCTTCATCAGATAGGTCCAAAAATGATGCCACTCCTCTTTCTGATAGCTGATAGCGAGATAGTATTCCTTGTAGTCAAAATCCCTTAACACAAGAAAATACTTAGGAGGAAGAAGTGATTTGTTTCTACCAGAGTACCTACTATAACTATACTTTTGAAATTTCTGAAGTTGGATTTTCCAAATGTCCTCATCTATTCTCAGATAGTCGAAACAAGAGCGATAGGTTATCAAATAACCCTTATATACTAGTAACTTCAACCTCGGTTCACTAAATGTTGATTCCTTCTCTATCTCCAGCAAAGAGATTGATTCGTTCCATTGCTGCGAAAACTCTCTGCCTTTTCTGCTTGTTTTACAAATCAGACGAACAAATTCGAATACTTGCCGAATGAGAATGAAAGAAACCGTGCAGCCTAGCATTATCCACGCTCGAAACCCTTTTCTTTCCTGAACAGTAGCTTGGTCCCAATCCATCCCATTCAATAAGCATAACAAATAGAAAGCTGCACCAGCTAATAGGAGGATATAAGCTAGTTGAATAAGAAATTGAAAAAATAAATTTCTTCTAATCATTTAACCCCGTTTACATCTCCTTCTTTTCAGGTCAATTCCATTTCACCTCTAACTGAAAACAACTGGTATCAGTACTAGGCTAATCTTTTCGCAAGAGAGCCAATAACGCCTCATAAGAATCCACTTCATAAGTCGGCACTGCTGGACTGGTATTTTCTTTGTGATCCGGATTGTACCAGACGGTATCAATCCCAGCATCATTGCCACCAGCAATGTCCGCCGTCAAAGAATCGCCAATCATGAGAGCTTGTTCCTTGGCAAATCCTGGGATCAGGTTCGCGATTTTTTCGTAAAAGGCCACTTCCGGTTTTTGAGTTCCTAATTGTTCAGAGATGAAGATTTCTTTGAAATAAGGGGTGATGGAAGATTGCTTCAAACGCCCTTGCTGAATAGCAGTAATGCCGTTGGTAGCACCATAGAGCTTGTAACCTCTTTCTACTAGATTGGCTAACAAGTCTTCTGATCCTGGGAAAGTCTGTCCCTGTTGACTAATGTAGTCCTGGTAGCGCAAAGCCATCTCTTCACCATCTACCTCTCTGCTAAAATGAGCAAAGGCAATCGCAAACCGGCTGTTAATCAAGTCTTTCTTGCTAATCTTCTTTTGCTCCAAATCTTTCCAGAGGCCTTGATTCATGGGTTTGTAGTAATCCTTAAAGGCTTGGATATCTTGAACCCCCTGATCTTGCAGGAATTGTGTTAAGGCCACTTCCTCCGCTGTATCAAAGTCCAACAAGGTGTGGTCTAGGTCAAAAAGTAAAAATGTGTAAGTCATTACAAACGATCCTTCAATTTTTCTACAAATAAATAGGCTGCTGGGCAAGTGAGGGTATTCTTGATAGTCAGATGGTTGATCTGGTAGATTTTCTTGCGGTCTGTATGAGGAAATTCTCGGCAAGCCTTAGGACGCACATCGTAGATGGAACAGAGATTATCACCACCCAAGAAAGGGCAAGGCATGGATTTAAAAACCTTATCTCCATCTTCATCGACTTGAAGAAATTCCGCCTCAAAAGCGGGAAGCTTCATCTTGAAATACTTGGCGATGCGCGTGATATCTGCTTCCTTAAAATCGGGTCCTAGGGTCTTACAGCAGTTGGCACAGGCAGTACAATCAATTTCTTGAAAGACTTCATCGTGAATCTCTTGGGCTATTTTATCTAAATTTTTAGGAGGCTTCTTTTTCAGATTTGCCAATACCTTGCGGTGCTGCTTTTGTTTCTGGAGCGCTAACTGATGGTATTTTTCTAAGTCAATTTCTTGAGTCATAAACTACTTTCTAATTGCTAAATGGATAAGAGCATTATACCATAGAGGCCGTAAAAAAAGATAGATTCATCAATCTATCTTCTTTCATTAATCCGTCACGGCACCTGTTCCATCAAGGCTCCAAGTGTTTTCTACATAAGGAGTAAATTGAGTTATTGTTTTCTCAAATCCTTCAACAACAATCAAATAAACCTTATCATCTTTTTGGAATACCCATCCAGCAACCTGCAGGCCTGATTTGAGAAATATATGTATTTTAAGTGATACATTTCCTCCAACGGTCGTCGTAGACCTTGTCTTTTTCTCAACTAGTTTAGAGTCATTCCACCTAGTCTCAAACCTTTGAGCAATCAGATCTGCACTAAATTCCACTCCTTCAGCTACATTTGCTTTTTCTCTAGTAGCAGCATTTAAAACAATAATATTGAAAGCGTTTTTATCTGTATACTGAATATTATCCCCGACTTGGATACTATCATTCTTTACCCAGTCACTCGGGATATTGACATAGCCAAAATCTGCTGAACCGATTCGTTTAGTTTTTACATCCACTTTATCACTATCTGATATTTCTTTCTCTAACTTGCTACTTGATGTTGTAGTCTCTTTCACCACATTCGTGGAACTAGATGATGCCAATGTTTTACTAGACTCTTTCTTTGGACTGGTACAAGCAAAGAGACTAACAACAGACAAAAACGTAACTGATGCCAGTAGGAACTTATTTTTCATCTTTCTCTCCTCTATGATATATTATATACACTAGTCTAACATCTTATACTCTATTCTAAAAGGACCATTTAAATTTCTTACCAAAAAAACAAGAACTAATTCAAACTGATGAACTGTTTGAATTAGTCCCTGCTTTGTTAAGGATATACAACCTGAGAGATTCTTTGCTAACCAGGTTGCAAGAAGTTGATTATTTCAAAATGCAGTACTTCATCACAGCTTCTCAAATTCCATCTATCAACTATCGAAAATTGGTCAAAACGAAAGAAATTTCCTCACGAATCTGTTAGGCTTTTGGACCTTTCTCATCCAAACTCCATGTTTCCTCAATGTAAGGAATGAATTGAGCCAAGGTCTCTGGATCGCCTTCAAAAGACATCAAGTATACCTTATCATCCTTTTGGAAGACCCAAGTAATGAGGTACTGTCCAGATTTAAGGATAATATTGAGCTGCAAGGCTTCATTCCCTGAGACAGTGGTCTTCGCTCCCCACATTTTCTCTACTTCTTTATTGTCATTCCAATAGTATGCAATTCGGTTCGCAATCAACTCTGCGTTAAAGACTTCCCCCTCACCGACATTTGCTTTCTCTTTGGTATACCCGTTCATCGTAACAATATTGTAGGCACTTCCATCTGTAAATTGAATGCTGTCTCCGCCATCTATATCTGTAAATTTAATCCACTTGCTTGGGATATCGATATAACCATAATCTGCAGAACCAACCCGCTTGGTTTCGACAGAACTCTTGATATCATCTGATGATTTTGACTCTACCTTGCTAGAAGTCTTTTTACTAGAGGATTTTTTACTCTTTTTTACCACCTCAGTGGAACTAGATTCAGATGACAATGGTTTTCTAGACTCTTTTTTAGGTGTGCTACAAGCTACAAGGGCAACAGCTGATAAGACCGAGAAAGTCGCTAGTAGGAACTTATTTTTCATCTTTCCTCTCCTTTGTGATGGGTTTTGATACCTCTAGTTTATCACGTTCAATGAAGATTTGAAAGCGTTATTTGTCTAGTCCGATACAAAAACGCCCCTAGCGGGACGTTTGATTTGTTGGAATATTTCAAAGAGAAGCTTACTCCTCATCCATTGACAGAACTGACAAGAAGGCTTCCTGTGGTACTTCTACAGATCCGATAGCTTTCATCCGTTTCTTACCGGCCTTTTGTTTTTCAAGAAGCTTACGTTTCCGTGAGACGTCCCCACCATAACACTTGGCCAGGACGTTCTTACGAAGGGCCTTGATATCTGTACGGGCAACGATCTTATGACCGATGGCTGCTTGGATAGGCACTTCAAACTGTTGACGAGGGATAATCTTTTTGAGCTTCTCAACGATCAATTTCCCACGTTCATAGGCAAAGTCCTTGTGAACGATAAAGCTGAGGGCATCGACGGTATCTCCATTAAGAAGGATATCCATTTTAACCAATTTAGATGGACGGTATTCAGACAACTCATAGTCAAAGCTCGCGTAGCCACGAGTAGAGGATTTCAATTTATCAAAGAAATCAAAGACAATTTCAGCTAGTGGGATTTGATAGATGACATTAACCCGATTTTCATCGATGTAGTCCATGGTTACAAAGTCCCCACGTTTGCGTTGGGCCAATTCCATGACAGCTCCGACAAACTCTTGCGGCACCATGATTTGCGCTTTGACATAAGGTTCTTCGATTGAAACAATCTTGGTTGGATCTGGAAACTCAGATGGGTTGGACACATCTAGCACTTCTCCGTCTGTCAAATTGACCTTATAGATTACAGACGGCGCTGTCATGATCAAGTCAATATTGAACTCGCGCTCCAAGCGTTCCTGGATAACGTCCATATGAAGGAGACCCAAGAAACCACAACGGAAACCAAAACCAAGGGCTTGAGATGTTTCAGGCTCAAATTGGAGACTAGCATCATTCAATTGCAACTTCTCCAAAGCTTCCCGAAGATCATTGTATTTGTTTGATTCGATTGGGTAAAGACCGGCAAAGACCATTGGGTTCATTTGCTTGTAACCATGAAGGGGCTCACTTGCTGGATTGGTCGCTAGGGTCACTGTATCCCCGACACGGGTGTCCGCAACGGTTTTGATAGAGGCCGCAATATAGCCAACGTCCCCAGTCGCAAGGAAATCACGTCCAACAGCTTTAGGAGTAAAGATCCCTACCTCTGTCACATCAAAGGTCTTGCCATTGCTCATCAACTGGATGGTGTCGCTAGGCTTCACCATACCATTGACCACCCGAACTTGAAGGATAACTCCACGATATGGGTCATATACTGAGTCAAAGATCAAGGCTTGCAATGGAGCAGCAACATCCCCAGTCGGAGCTGGAACTTTCTCGACGATTTGTTCCAAAATCTCTTCAATCCCGATACCAGCCTTGGCGGAAGCTAGGACTGCCTCACTGGCATCCAGACCAATGACATCTTCTACTTCTGTGCGCACCCGTTCTGGATCGGCAGCAGGCAAATCGATTTTATTGATCACTGGCAGGATTTCCAAATCGTTATCCAAAGCCAGGTAAACATTGGCTAGGGTCTGAGCTTCAATCCCTTGAGCCGCATCCACTACGAGAATGGCCCCCTCACAGGCAGCCAGCGAACGAGAAACCTCATAAGTAAAGTCCACGTGTCCTGGGGTGTCAATCAAGTGGAAGATGTAAGTTTCCCCATCTTTAGCCGTGTAATTCAACTCAATGGCATTCAACTTGATGGTAATCCCACGTTCCCGTTCCAAATCCATGCTGTCCAAGAGCTGGGCTTGCATTTCCCGACTAGAAACGGTCTCAGTTTTTTCTAAGATTCGGTCCGCCAAAGTTGACTTTCCGTGGTCAATATGGGCGATAATGGAGAAGTTCCGAATCTTCTCTTGTCGTTTCTTTAATTCTTCTAAATTCATTTTTTCATCCTTATAAAACTATTCAGTATATTATAACAAAAAAGATAGGCCTTTGCCTATCTTAATCCATTATTTTCAAAAATCGCTTCTGTGTTTTATTTCCTTCATAGCCTATATGTTCATAAAAAACATGGGCTTCTTTACGATGAGAGGCAGAACTCAAACGAATAAAGGAAAAGTTATGAGTTCGAGCTAGAGCTTCAACTCGCTCCATCAATTGCCGACCAATCCCACATCCTTGGGCAGAAGGAAAAACAGCAAGTCCTAAAATATTTAAACCTGGATCGCTATATATACTCTCATAGGCTTCTGCTTCGACATAGCCTAAAATATTCCCAGTTTGGTCCTCTTCGTAAACAAAGCAAAAGTGACCCGAATCTTGCTGATTAAACTTATCAATCTGAGCCGAAACTTTCTCAACAGTTGAATCATACCCCAATGCCTGGTGGCACAAATCACGAATTTGACCTGCATCTTTAATTTGAACGGTCCGAATCATACTTCAACCTCCATGAAGTCTTTTTCTTTATTTTAGACCTTATACCTAAAATTATCAAGTTTTACAATATATTAATAGAATATTTTGGATTTCTATTTAATTCGAATTAAAATAATTAATGAACAATAAAGGATTTCTATTTACATTTTCGATTTAATTCGCTATAATGAGTTATAATGTAAAAGGAGGTGAAGCTCTTGGCAAGAGGACGTGGAAAAGCAAGCCCACAAGATAAAGAGGCTTTGCGCATTATTTCCGAAAAAATAAGAGAACTATTAAAGGTTCAAAATAAGAAACAGGTCGATTTATCTCGTACTACTGGTATCCCAGCTAGTACTTTGACTGGCTATGTAAAAGGGACTTCTCTCCCAGTCAGTGAGAACTTAGAAAAGATTGCTAGCTTCTTTGAAATACCCATCTCTGACCTAGATCCTCGTTATGGACAACCAGATACCTTGGAGGATTCTAAGATTGAGTTTATCTATAAGCAACTGGATGAGGATTTTCAAGATTCACTCTTAGAGGAAGCCAATCGCTTGTTGGTTTTACAGGCTGAACGGAAACGTATCGAGAAGAAATACACACCATATACGGTCTTCGACAGTTATGCTGCAAGTCAAAGTGCTTCTAAGGGAGATTTGGTTTGGTTTGATCAAAAACTAGCCTATGATCTAGCACTTTGGATTCATACAGACTCGCTGGAACCTAAATATCCAAAGGGATCTGTTGCCCTAATCAAGCAAACTTTCTACGATACTGCTGGTGCTATCTATGCTATTGAGTACGATGGGCAAACCTTGATCAAGCGTGTCTTTCGTGAGGCCCAAGGGATTCGTCTCGTTTCCCTCAATAAAAAGTATAGTGATAAGATTATTCCTTTAGAAGAGGAGCCGAGAGTCATCGGTAAAGTCATTGCTAGCTTTCAACCAGCTAAGGAGGACGAGCTATGATTCGATTAGTTGCTATTGATTTAGATGGGACCCTTTTATCACCAGACAAAACCATTAGTCCTGCTAATAAGCAGGCTCTTTTGGATGCTGAAGCTGCTGGTGTACACGTCGTTATCTGTACAGGTCGCCCTCTCTCTGGTGTACGTCCAATTTTTGAAGAAATTGGCTTCAAAAGTAATCACTCCTACTCTGTGATTAATAATGGTTGTACAACTGTTAAATCATCAGATTGGTCCGTCATCAGTTATAATGCCTTATCTGAAGAAGATTTGGGTTATCTCGATCAGTTGACGCAGGAGATTCATCCTCAATTAAGTTTATTCGATTTAAATCGCTATATCATTCTAAATCAGGAACCTTCTGAAATAGCTATAATGGATGCTAGCATCGTTTATGCAGTCCCCGTGTCACTTGGCCTTGAAGAGGTCCTTAAGGCACAACCGATTTTCCAAGGAATGTTTATCGATCAGAAAGAGCAGATTGATGTCTTTCAAGAAACCTATGAAGAAGTATTAGCCCAGCGCTTCCACACTATTCGCTCCCAACCGATCCTATTTGAGATCCTTCCTAAAGGGGTAAATAAAGCGACCGGCTTAAAGGCACTGGCTGAATACTTGGGAATACCAAGGCAAGAGGTCATGGCTATAGGGGATGAGAACAACGATATTGAAATGATTGAGTACGCGGGTCTTGGAGTTGCTATGGGCAATGCTCCAGCTGCTATCAAAGCCTTGGCTGATGTCACTACCACTTCTAACGAAGAAGACGGTGTCGCTACTGCTATCAAGCGCTATGTTTTACAAGCACAGAACTAGAAAAGGAAAAACAAATGAAATACCCAACATTATTAGATCGTTTTTTAACCTATGTCAAAGTCAACACTCGCTCTGATGAGACTTCTACAACAACTCCTAGTACACCTTCTCAAGTAGAGTTTGCAAAGAATGTACTGCTTCCTGAAATGGAACGAGTTGGACTGCAAAATGTCTACTACCTTCCAAATGGTTTTGCTATCGGAACGCTACCATCGAACGATCCAAGTCTCACCCGAAAAATTGGCTTCATCTCACATATGGATACAGCTGACTTCAATGCTGAGAATATCAGCCCTCAAGTCATCGAAAACTATGATGGTGGCGCTATTCCTCTTGGTGATTCTGCTTATTCACTAGATCCAGCCGACTTTGCTAACCTCCATAACTACAAAGGTCAAACCTTGATCACTACTGACGGTACGACCCTTCTTGGTGCAGATGACAAATCAGGGATTGCTGAGATTATGACAGCCATCGAATACTTGAATGCTCATCCAGAAATCAAACACTGCGAAATCCGAGTTGGCTTTGGACCAGATGAAGAAATCGGAGTCGGAGCAGATAAGTTTGATGCAGAAGATTTCAATGTAGACTTCGCTTATACAGTGGACGGTGGTCCTCTTGGTGAATTGCAATACGAAACCTTCTCTGCTGCAGGAGCTGAAATTACCTTTAAAGGGCGCAATGTGCACCCAGGTACTGCTAAGAACCAAATGGTCAATGCCCTCCAGTTAGCCTTTGACTTCCACAATCAACTCCCTGAAGAAGACCGCCCTGAAAAAACAGATGTCTACCAAGGCTTCTTCCATTTGATGAATATCGAGGGGACTGTTGAGGAAGCGCATGCTAGCTACATTATCCGTGACTTCGAGACTGAGAACTTTGAAGCCCGTAAAGCCATGATGGAAGACATCGCAAGCAAGATGAACCAAGAACTTGGTGCCGAACGTGTTCTCTTGACCCTTAAAGACCAGTACTACAACATGAAACAGGTCATCGAGAAAGATATGACACCAGTCAACCTAGCTAAGGAAGTCATGGAAGATTTGGGCATTACGCCAATCATCGAACCTATCCGCGGTGGTACAGACGGTTCTAAGATTTCCTTTATGGGAATTCCAACTCCAAACCTTTTCGCTGGTGGCGAAAATATGCATGGTCGCTTTGAATACGTCAGCCTTCAAACCATGGAACGTGCAGTGGATACCATCATCGGAATTGTTAGCCATTCCTAATCCAGTGTTTTGTTTTTAAAATTTCTTCTGTTAAAATAACCAAAGAATTTCAGATAAAATATTTAATCTACTTGGAAACTTTCCTTAGGTGAGTACGGACGTCAGCGAACTTCCAAGAAGTTCCATGACTTAGTTTTGAGCCTAAGGTCTCAAAACTCCCGAGTGCCTGAAACAAAATTGTTTCAGGCACTTTTCTCACTGCGGAAAGTTTTAGAACTACTTAACTGAATCAAAAAATGAGCTCATGTTTTTAAATAGTCAGCTAACTATTTTATATAATAAACAGTTTGTTTTTATCCTAAAAGAGCTTCGGATATCTTGACCGAAGCTCTTATTCTATTCATCCAAATATTCTACTTGACCAAACTGGCTGTTAATCTGGTCTTGGTAAGTCTCATAAATTGAGAGAGGGATTCGCAAGCAAGTATCTGCTGCATGTCCTGCAAAAGGACGATGTGTCAGAAGGGCTACTTTTCTTCCCTTTTCATGCTCCTGCTTCAAGTAATCAATCAGTCTAAGAATCTGGCTCGAATCTTCTAGAGCGCCTCGATCAACCAATAAGATCCATTGACTCCAATCTGGCGCCTCATCTTCGCCACAGATCGAAGTATAGTAAGAAACCTTTTCGCCAACTTGACCGAATCCAGCTGTTAAATCCAAAGGACGTAATTTTAGCTCAGGACATAGTTGCTCCTTCTCTTGTCGCTCATACAAGTAAAGATTATATAAAAACTGGAGATAAAACGGATCCATTCGACTCAGGTCACTCACTTCTTCCCTTTCGAATCCTCGATGAAACGCCTCTAAGATAGATGAAAAGCGATATGGCATTCGTTTGGCGATCCGTTGGATGAGTTCATCGTCCGAAACATCCTTCAGAATATGCTTAGGCCATTGATCCGAACCGAAATTTTCAACAGCTTGCTGATAGGCTTCTTCCAAACTAGTACCAAACCCATGAATTGCACCAACTGAATGAATTTGTGTATTGAGAACTTTTGTCACCTTTTCCATCGGAAAGACGGGTAGTTTAAA